>CAZMHG010000377.1:0-3674 GCA_964565975.1 uncultured Ilumatobacteraceae bacterium
GGGCCGAGGTTGAAGTACGGCGCCAACAGATCGTCCTGGCCGACGTCGACGTACTGGCGTGTCACCATTTCCACGATCTCTTCTTCGGTGTCGAGGTCCCGTCCCCGATGCGTCCACGGCCCGGAACGGTTCAGGCTGTCCACCGTCACGAGACCTGGCACCATCGCCGCGTCGGGTTCACGGAAGAACTGCACATAGAACCGGGCATCCGTCGACGGCTCGACCTGATGCTCGATCCCGGGCACGATCACCGCGCTGTCGCCAGCCTCGAGGCGTTCATCACGAGGTGCATCGCCCTCGAGGTCGATGTAACGGACGGCGCCGGCCTGAACACGGAGCTCGGCCCACACGGTCGTGCGATGGGAACTGGCCAGCGCGTCAGGCAAGGTCGCGAAGTCGAACAGTGGTGTTCGGCGCGCCTCGAGGAGTTGCGCAGGAAGTCTCGGCTCATCCATCGGGTTGCCCCCTTGTGTTGGTGCCTCGACGACGGTACCCGCGTGGGACCGGCGAACGGCCCGGTGTGGGAAGCTGCCGAGATGAAGATGACCACACTCGCTGACGCCCCCGCCTACGACAGCGAGCAATTCGTCGCCGCGCCGCTCCTCGATGGCAGCCAGTCGAACGTACGCGTCATCCGGCTCAGCCCGGGCCAGACCCTCCCACCCCACACCCACTCAACGTCGGATCTCATGATCTACATCGTCGAAGGCACCGGCACCCTCACCGTCGACGATGACACGATGGCTTTCAACGAGGGCTCGCTGGCCTACTTCCACGGCGACGAGGAACTCCGGCTCTCCAACAACGGCATCAGCGGCCTCACCGCACTCGCGTTCCTGGCCCCACCGTTTCCCCCGCAGTCCACCTGAGACCGGTCATGCGGCCCAACACCGGAATCAAAACAACACCTCGGGGCAATGTCTCGTATGCACGATCAATCGTGCGGGCGTCGATCTCATCGAGATACGCAACGAAGGTGGTCTGATGCGCACCGAGTTGCGAGTCGACGGAGCGAACTGCCCGCTGTGCCTCAATGAGCTCATCGACCGGCTCCGCTCGGTCGCCGGCGTCAACTCGGTTGCGAGTTCGATCACCGAAGGCTGCATCGCCATCGACCACGAAGGCCTCCCCCCGGCTGACTTCGTCGACTTGATCGGCACGTCACTCCACGGCATCGCGCTGGCGTCGAACGAGATCGTGATGTCCACCGTCAGCCCTGTCGTCTCGGTCCTGCATTGCCCACACGACCCCGCGCACAGGCCTGAAACGACGGCCACGTCCAACGACACCAAACTCGAGACCGTCACCGATGCACTCACCAGGCTGCGCGCCGACGGCTACACAGCCGACTTCTTCGCAACCGACCAGGGAGACCTCGCCTGCCAAGGCTGCAGCAAGACGAAGCACCCGACCGACGTGCAGGTCGACCACACGATCCGGTTCGAGGGAGACACCAACCCCGACGACCAAGACATCGTCTTCGCCATCCAATGCGCCTGCGGATGCGAGGGCACCTACGGCGCCGCCTACGGAGCAGCCACCCCACCCGAAGACGCCGCCGTACTGCAACAGCTTGCCCACGCCACACACCCACACGAGCACCCGCAGCGCTGACAGTTAGCGTGAACCCGATGGCGAGCAACCGGTGGATCAACCTGACCGAACAGAACCCTGATCACTCCACCTGGTACGTCGAACGGTTCAGATCGATGGCCGCCGCCGGCGACGACCTCGCAGGCGAAGCACGCTTCATCGACGCCATGGCAGCACGAAGGTCCCGGGTGCTCGACGCCGGATGCGGGCCCGGTCGAGTCGGAAGCCAACTCGCAACCGCAGGACACGACGTCGTCGGCGTCGACATCGACCCGGTGTTGATCTCCGCAGCCGAGCACGACCACCCGGGTCCCACCTGGCTCGTCGCCGACCTCGCGGAGCTCGACCTCCCCGCCATGGGCAAAGCCGACGGGTTCGACATCATCATCTGCGCCGGGAACGTCATGACGTTCCTCGATCCCGCCACGCGTCAGCCCGTCCTCGACCGACTCGCCCGGCACTTACGCCCCGGTGGCCGCATCGTCACCGGATTCGGAGCCGGCCGCGACTACTCCTTCGACGAGTTCTTCGATGACGTCGCGCAGGTAGGCCTCACCCCCGACCTGTTGCTCTCCACATGGGACCTCCGCCCGTTCACACGTGACGCCGACTTCCTCGTCGCAGTGCTGTCGCCAACACGCGCCTAGTTAGCCGAGACAGGCAGCTCCGGCGATCGACGGGGTCTCGCCCGGAGGCACCGGTACAGATCGCCGGTTGTGCAACAACTCGCCGCACAACCGGCGAGCCCGTCAGTGTCGTCGGTCGAGGCTGTGGGCCAACGTGTCCGAGGCGCGCCGGTCGGCGGGCTGGGTGTAGTGCGCGTAGACGTCGAGCGTCGTCGAAGGTCGGGCGTGGCCGAGTCGTCCCGCCGCTGTGCGCACGTCGATGCCGTTCAAGAGCATGGTCGTCGCTGCGAAGTGGCGGAGGTCGTGCAGTCGGATCCTCGCGATACCCAGGTGAGCGGCCAGCCGAGCGAACGCGAGTGTTGCGTAGTCCGGCCGCCACGGCGCCCTCCCGTCCGGGTCGTGGCTGAAGATGTAGCGGTCGGACTCGACCTTGCGCTGGCCGGCCGCGAGCTGAGCGAGCTCCGCCAAGGTGACGGGGTCGAGAGTCAGACGACGTTCGGCGTGGGTCTTCGTCGGTCGCTGAACCGGGCCCTCCGCAGTGTGCGCGACCTGGCCGGCGATGTGCAACGTCTGCCGATAGGGGTCAACGTTCTGCCATTGAAGCGCACAAAGCTCACCGCGCCTGGCGCCCGTCACAGCCGCCAACCGCAAGAACATCGGCAGGCTGCGGTTGACCGCGTGCGCCGCCTCGATGAGGCGGACGACCTCGTCAGCGCTGGGCAGGTGAATGGATGGACGACGCGCCGGTGGCGGGGTCGCCCGACGGGCCGGGTTGTAGGCGATCCAGTCCCAGGCGATGCCCTGCTCGAGCGCGCGGTGAACGACGGAGTGGATGTGGCGCACCGAGTTCGCAGATAGCGGCCGACCGCTGACGGCGCCGCTGGCGAGCAGCTCGCCGTACCACGCGTCGAGCTGGTGGGCGCGGAGGTCGACGACCTTGACATGGCCGAGCGCCGGCACCACTCGGCGATCGATCAGCCGGCGGTACTCACGAGCCACCGTCGGCGCAAGGTTCGGGGAGCTGTACGTCCACCACTTGTCGCACAACTCGCCAACCGTGCCGAAAGTCGGCGACGTCGGCGAGTCCGTGACCTGTGCGACGAGCGCGGCGAGTCCTCGTTCTGCTGCGTCTCGGTCACCGCGCACCGTTCGACTGACGTAGGCGGGTTTGCCGGTGGCCGAGTCTCGGCCGGCGTGCACCCGCAACTCCCACGACCCGGGGCGTCGTTGGCGAACCGAACCACGCACTCCGTCAGCCCCCAGACCCCGCCGACATCACCACCGGCGCAACCTAACAACGCGCGGTCCGCCGGGAGTGGTATGGGCCGTATGGGCCGAAATATGGGCCGCCGCCGCCCGCCTCACCGACCGGCGATGGAGATCTAGCGATCTACCTGGTGTTTCTTGGCGCCCCCGGCAGGGATCGAACCTGCGACCTGCGGTTTAGGAAACCGT
>CAZMHG010000378.1:0-3671 GCA_964565975.1 uncultured Ilumatobacteraceae bacterium
CAGCACGTTCGAGCGCCAGATCGAGTTCGACCTGTTCCGCGGCAACCTCACTGCCGGACGTGCCGAGGAGATGGAGGCCGAGCTGGACAAAATCCGCGCCGCGGCGCGCCGGGTGCGCGATCGCGATCACTTCGACGCCGGTCACGACGACGTCGACGACGCGGTGCTGCGCTGCGAGCAGATGCTGCAGGACTTCGTCGAGCGCGTCTTTCTTGCCGAGTCGCACGAGGACGGCAACGACCTCGACCGGCTGCTGACCGACGAGCCTGTCACCGACGGAGGCGACCGGTGACGCCGGCGACGGCGACGTCCCTCGGCGGCCTCGATGGGCCCGGCGGCCTCGATCGGCTTGTCGGGTTGGCGGTCGAGGACCATCGCGTGCCCACCCCGCTGCTGTTCCTCGACCGACGCGTGCTGGAACGCAACCTCGACGACATGGCCAGCGCGGCGCGTGCGGCCGGTGTCGCGCTGCGGCCGCACATCAAGTCGCACAAGCTCGCGCCCGTCGCGGCGATGCAGCTCGCCCGCGGCGCGATCGGGCTCACAGTCGCCAAGCTGAGCGAGGCCGCGGCGATGTGCGGCCAGCTTGCGGTTCCCAGCGTGATGCTCGCCCAGCCGTACATCGGCGGAGGCCGGCTCGATGTCCACCTGTCGATCGCCGCCGAGCGCGAGGTGCTGCTCTGCCTGGACGACGCCCAGCTGGCCACGGCACTCGGCGCCGATGCCGCGGCACGCGGCACGTCGCTCGACGTGGTCCTGATCGTCGACACCGGGTACGGCCGTCTCGGTGTCACGGCGGACCGCGCGGTCGGGCTTGCCGCGGACCTGGCGCGCACTCGGGGCATCCGGTTCCGTGGCATCCGTTCGCACACCGGCAACGCCTACACGCGCGACGGCGCGGGACGTCGGGCCGAGGTTGCCGCGCTCGACGCGTCGACCATGTCCGGCATCGCCGCCGACCTCGCCGATCGGGGGATCGGCTGCCCGATCGTGAGCGTCGGGTCGACGCCGGGACCCGTGGGCATCGACCCGACGCTGTTCGCCGGGGTCACCGAGTGGCGCCCGGGCAACTACGCGTTCTTCGATCGGGCCCAGCGGGCGTTCGGCGCGGCGACGACGCGGCAGTTCGCGCTGACGGTCGTCAGCTCGGTGATCTCCGCCACCGATCGCTCCCGCGCGCGCGTCGACGCCGGCAAGAAGACCCTCACCTCCACGCTGGCGCCGGGGGACAGCCGCTACGGCGAGGTGATCGGCCGGGACGACATCGCCGTCGTCGCGCTGTCCGAGGAATCCGGCTGGCTCGACGTGGCCGGCGACGCGCTGCACGTCGGTGACCGCGTGCGCATCGCCCCGAACCACGCCTGCGAGCTGACCAACCTCGCCGAGGTGGTCGCCGTCGGCACCGACGGGGTGATCGAGGAGTTCTGGACACCGGTCGCCCGTGGCAAGGTCTGGTGACGCGGTGGTGATGGTGCCGGCGTCCACGGCGGCGCTGTTGCGCGACCCGGCGATCGTCGCCGTCCTCGAACGGTTGTGGACCACCGAGGAGGAGCAGCGGCGCAGATCGCTGCGTTCCCCCACGCACGAGCGGCGGCTCGACCCGGATCCGTTCCGGTATCCGACCGTGGGGTTCTCGCTGCACCCCGAGCAGGCCGAGCTGGCCTACATGCTCGTCCGCGCGACCGCAGCGCGGCTCGTGCTCGACGTCGCCTGCTCGCTTGGCGTGTCGACGCTGTTCCTGGCCGCGGCGCTGCGCGACAGCGGCGGCGGCCGGGTCATCGCCACCGAGATCGTCCCGGCGAAGGTTGCCGCGGCGCGCCAGAACGTGGAGGAGGCCGGCCTCGGCGCGTACGTGGAGGTGCTCGAGGGCGACGCGCGGGTGACGCTCGCGGCGCGCCTCGCCGGGACCGGCCGGTCGGTGGACGTCGTGCTGTTCGACGGCTGGCCCGCGGTCGACGGCCGCTCGCTGGCCCGCGACGTGCTCGACGTCGTCGAGCCCCATCTGCGCCACCACGCGGTGGTCGTCGACGACAACGGCGAGGCCGACTACCTGGCGCACGTCCGCGACCCGGCGAACGGCTATCGCAGCTTGCTGCTGCCAACCGGTGGTGGTGCCGAGCTGTCGCTGTGGGAACGCGGCGAATGACGCCGGCACACGTCGGTCCGGGCCGGCACGACGACAGCAGAACGAGGAGGAGATGACATGGCCTTCGAATCACCGATCAACGACGTCTGCGGGCTGCGCGCGATCTACCGCGACCCGTCCAAGCTCGTGGTCGACAAGGCGATCGACCACGTCGACGACGGCGTGCGCGCCTTCATCGAGCGCTCACCGCTGGTCGTGCTGGCCACGGGTGACGGGACGCGCAACGACGCCTCGCCGCGTGGTGGGCCACCGGGCTTCGTGCGCGTGCTCGACGAGCACCGGCTGGCGTTCGGCGACCTCGCCGGCAACAACCGCATCGACTCGTTCCGCAACATCGTGGACCACCCCGGCGTCGGGATGTTGTTCCTGATCCCAGGCCTGCTGGAGACCCTGCGGGTCAACGGTCGGGCGACGGTGTCGCGCGACGAGCAACTGCGCGAGGCCTGCGCGATCGACGCCAGGGTGCCCAAGGTCGTGCTCGGGATCGATGTCGACGAGTGCTTCATCCACTGCGGTGCGGCACTGCGGCGGTCCGGCACGTGGGACATGAGCACCTGGCCCGACCGCACGGCCCAGCCGTCGGCGGCGGCGATCCTCAAGGCGCATGCCGGTCTCGACGCGTCGGCAC
Source organism: uncultured Ilumatobacteraceae bacterium (assembly GCA_964565975.1). Lineage (GTDB taxonomy): Bacteria > Actinomycetota > Acidimicrobiia > Acidimicrobiales > Ilumatobacteraceae > JAKOUY01. The sequence goes on from CAZMHG010000378.1 coordinate 2,775, forward strand.
AGGCGATCGAGGCCGACCTGCAGGCGTACTACGACCACGGCGTGTGGGAGACCGGCGGCGACGCCTGATCTGCGCCCGGCTGCTGCGGTGACGGGTCAGCGAGCCGGGCGGTAGGCGAGGTCGGCGATCAGCCGTTCGGCAAGGGCGTCGGACGACATCGGGTTCTGGCCGGTGTACAGGTTGCCGTCGACTTCGATGTGCGGTCGCAGCGGGACGAGACCCTTGGTGTAGCGCACGCCGAGCTCCTTCAGGCGGTCCTCCAACAGCCACGGCGCCTTCTTGGCGAACCGGTTGAGCAGCTCCTCCCGATTGGAAAGTCCCGTCATGCGCCGTCCGGCGAACGGGGACGTTCCGTCGGGTCGGGTCGCCGCGTTGATCGCCGCCGGCGCGTGGCACAACAGGGCGAGCGGGCGACCCGACTCGATCCGGCTGGTGAGGATCGCGCCGGACGTGGAGTCGTAGGCCAGGTCCTCCATCGGCCCGTGGCCGCCGGGGTAGAAGACCAGGTCGACGTCGTCGGGATCGACGGCGTCGAGCGCGACCGGGTGGGCGAGCACGTCGGCGATGCTGTCGAGGTAGCGCTTGACCTGCTTGCGTTTCCACGGCAGGCCACCGGCGATGCCCAGGCTGAGCCGGTCGAGGGTCGGCGCCGCGCCGCCGGGTGTGGCGACGGTGATCCGCCATCCGGCCTCGGTGAACCGGCGGTGGGGGACGGCGACCTCCTCGGCCCAATAGCCGGAGGGGTGGACCTCTCCGTCGTTCAGCGTCCAGCGGTCGGCCGCGCTGATGACGTACAGGACGTGTTTCATCGGGTGTCTCCTGTCATCGGGTGTCGTGCGAATGTGGGTTGCCCGGCTCGACGGGGATGTGCGCGGCGAGGAGCGCGGCCGGCAGCGC
>CAZMHG010000379.1:0-3671 GCA_964565975.1 uncultured Ilumatobacteraceae bacterium
CGAGCCATCACCATGTCCCCCGACTGGTAGTCGAAGGTGGTGCCCTCGTCCGGGATCGTGTACCCGAACTGGTCAGCCGTGCTGGTGGCCCCGCCCTGGATGATGTCGATCGACGTATCGGCGCGGAAGATCTTGGTGCCGTCGTAGTAGTGGTAGCGGCTGAGGTACACGAAGTTGTTGACGGTGACCGGCTGCTTGGCCGCGTCCAGGGCAACCTCGATGGTGCCCTCGGTCGTGTCGAGCACGGCGGTGTAGGTATGGGTCGAATCGATGCACATCGGCGGGGCGACGACGAACGTCGTGGTCACCTCGCTGGATCCGTCGGTCTTCGGGCACGGGATCGTGCCGGGCAGCGTGGTGCCGGCGCCCGTGCCGGCGGTGGTGCCGGTGCCGGGGGTCGAACCGACCGTCGAGCCGGGCGTCGAGCCGGTCCCCGGCGTGGTCCCGAGGGTCGTCGTTTTGTCGTCGCCACCCAGCCAGACGAACAGCAGGAAAAACAATGCGACGGCCAGCGCCCCGAGCAGCGCCCAGCGGGTGCCCCGCCGCTTGACCGCTTCCTTCTTCTGCTGGCGGGCCATCTGCTCGAGACGAGACTGACGATTGGCCTTCTGACGTTCACGTTTCGGCGTACCCACGGCTGCGCAGGCTATCCCCGGAGTACAGGTGCACGGCCTGCATCTGCGCCCCCCAACCGGGGCGGGTGGTTGAAGCGTCGGAGAGGATGAAGGGCCGTCGGTCACCCCACGTTGTCGCACCCCTTCGTCACACTGATGCGCATGCGGTCGCGATCGGTCCTCCGGGACCTTCCCGAATCACGAGTAGTTTCAGGGTGCCCGATGGCCGGTCGTGGCGATTCAACCGTTCAGCAGATGTCCCTTGATCTGGGGCCAGGAGACGAGACCGAGGTGTACGCAGTCGACGAGGCCGACGACCATGGCGAGGTCTTCACCCGTCGTTGGGTCGTGGACCTGATCCTCGATCTCGTCGGCTACACGAGCGACCGCGACCTGGGCGGCATGATCGCCGTCGAGCCGTCGTGTGGGTCCGGGGCGTTCCTCGTGCCGATGGCCGAGCGCCTCATCCAGTCCTGCCGTCGACACGAAAGACCGCTCAGCGTTGTCGGCCACGCGCTCCGGGCGTACGACCTGCTGCCCGGCAACGTCGAGCTCACCCAGAAGGCGATTGCCAAGACGCTCACCGACGAGGGCCTCGATCACCCCACTGCCTGCACGCTGTCGACCGAGTGTGTTCGCTCGGCAGACTTCCTGCTGGCCAAGCACGATCCCGACGCCGTCGACTTCGTCATCGGCAACCCCCCATACATCCGCCTCGAGGACGTTCCCGCACGACGGGGTGCGGCGTATCGCCGAGCGTGTCCGACGATGCGCGGGCGTGCCGACATCTTCGTCGGATTCATCGAGCGCGGGCTGCGGTTGCTGCGACCCGATGGCGTGCTCGGGTTCATCGTCGCCGACCGGTGGATGCACAACCAGTACGGCGCCGCCCTGCGCCGGTTCATCGCCGACGGATTCTCCGTCGACACCGTGATGTCGATGCACGACGTCGACGCGTTCGAGGCCCAGGTGTCGGCCTACCCGGCGATCACCGTCCTCCGTCGAAGCGCGCACCGTGCAACGGTGGTGGCCAACGCTTCGAAGTCGTTCGACGCCACGGCGGCGGCGAGCTTTGCCACGTGGGTTCGCTCTGGGTCGTTGGAGCGCTCGACCAAGGCGGTCACGGCGACGAAGCTGGCGCGCTGGTTCGACTCCGACACCTCCTGGCCGGCGGGCAACCCGGCAAACCTGGCCCTCCTCGCCGACCTCGAGCAGCGCCTCGCGCCGCTCGAGAGTGGCGTCACCGGCACCAAGGTCGGCATCGGCGTCGCCACCGGCAACGACTCGGTGTACCTCACCGACGATGCCGACCTCGTCGAACGCGAACGGCTGCTCCCGATCCTCACCACGCGCGACACCGTCAGCGGCGTCGCCACGTGGTCGGGCACCTACCTCGTCAACCCATGGGAGAACGGCAAGCTCGTCTCGCTGAGCGACTATCCGCGATTCGCGCGCTACCTCGAGAGCCGGACCGGCGAGGTGAAAGGCCGCCACGTCGCGCAGCAGCGTCCCGACCGCTGGTACCGGACGATCGACCGCGTGGACCCGACGCTGCTGGAACGACCCAAACTGGTCATCCCCGACTTGAAGGCGCATCTCCACCCGGTGCTCGATCGAGGCGAGACCTACCCGCACCACAGCTTCTACGTCGTCACCTCCGACACGTGGGATCTCGAGGTCCTCGGCGGCCTGCTGCTCTCGGACATCGCCGAGCTGTTCGTTGCGATGTACTGCGTGCGCATGCGTGGCGGCTGCTACCGCTTCCAAGCCCAGTACCTCCGCCGTATCCGCGTCCCCGATCCTGCGGTGATCGGGGCACCCGACCGAGCGGCGCTGCGCACCGCGTTCGCCCGTCGGGACCGAGCACGTGCCAGCCTGCTGGCGCGCAAGCTGTACGGCCTCCCCGCCGACCAGGTGGTCGCCTCGAACCGATGAGCACCAGCCTTCCCGACTATCAGGACAAGGTCGTCTCGGCCGTTGCCTCCTACTGGCACGTGCGAACGGAACAAGCCGAGCGCTCCCGAGCGGCGGGGGTGGTGGACACGGGCCTTCGCTCGGAGGTCACCGGGGGCCGACACCTCGACGCCCTGGAGCGACTCCTCGTCAGCGTTCTCGTCGATGCGGGCATCCCGGCATCGACGCTCGAGGTCAAGCGTCGGCCCGTCCCTGGCTACTTCCGCCGCGACAAGAGCTGGGACATCGTCGTCACCGTGCACGACCGCGTGCTGGCGATCATCGAGCTGAAGTCGATCGTCGGCGAGAACCCCGGCCAGAACTTCAACAACCGGACCGACGAAGCCCTCGGCCAGGCAATGGACATCTGGAAGGCCGTCGAGCGCGGGATCATCGACTCGCCGCTGCGTCCGTGGCTCGGCTACTTCATGTTGATCGAGGACAACGACGCCTGGAACCGCGTCACCGCAGCACGATCGGCAGTCTGGTCAGCAGATCCAGCGTTCAACGGCACGAGCGCATCTGACCGCGCAGCGATCTTCTTCGACCGGATGGTCCGCGAACGGCTGCTCGATGCCGCGTGCATCGTGATGGCCAACCGCTCCACCGGCAAGGTCCGCTACAAGCAGGACAATCTCGCGTTCCAGTCCTTCGCCGCGGCGATGTTCGGCCGTTGCCTCCAGTTCAGGGCGACGAACCCCGATCTTGAGTGGAGCGGTTCGTAGCCGGTCAGGAGCCGTCCGCCAGCGCCGCAGCACCGACTCGGTCGTCAGATCGCGTCATCTGACACGTCGTCGAGGTCGGCCGATCCGTCGGCCGACTTGGCCATCAGGTAGCCGATCGCCCGTTCGGTGCGCGGGTAGCGGTGGACCAGTTCCCAGAACGCCGGCCCATGGTTGCCGTGGTGCAGGTGGGCCAACTCGTGGACTAGCACGTAGTCGAGCACCCATTCGGGGAACGCCGCCAGGCGGTCGCACAGGCGGATCGAGCGCGTCGACGGCGTGCACGAGCCCCAGCGGCTGGACAACTCGCCGGCCCAGGTGACCGAGGCCGGCTGGTGCAGGCCGTACCGGCGCGCCAGGACGCGGGCCCGTGCGGTCAGGT
>CAZMHG010000380.1:0-3653 GCA_964565975.1 uncultured Ilumatobacteraceae bacterium
ATGAAGGACCTGATGCAAAACCCCGGCCGATTCAACGACTGCAGCGATCGCGGCCATACCCGACGCGAATGCCACCGACGTCGCTCCTTCGAGCGCCCCGACGAGTTGCTCGAACGCCGCCACGGTCGGCGTGCCGTCATCACGCGAGTACGCACGGTCACCACCGAGCACGAAGTTCGATGCCGGCACGATGCCCTGATTCAAGGGAGCACCCGGATCCCCCGGACGACCGACCGACACGGCCAACGTGCGCAACTTCGATGACATCATGGAAGTGCACTCTACTGCACCTAACAGTGCGATGCACTGAAGAATGCGCTAGAGTGCATTCCGTGAGTGACGTGACCCGACAGACCGAACATGTCGCGGCAGAGGTGCGCAGGCGACGCCAGCAACGCAACTGGACGCTCGATGTCGCCGCCGCCCGGCTCGGCGTGAGCCGCCGACTCCTCGCGCAGCTCGAAGCCGGGCAGGGCAACCCGTCGCTTTCGACGCTGCTCGCGATCGCCGAAGGGTTCGACATCTCGCTTGTCGAGCTGCTCGCCGGCGGCGACAAGCCGGCGATCTCAATCCAGCACGACAACGCCACGGCTCCGGTGTTGTGGAGCGGCGCGAACGGTGGCGCCGGTCGTCTGCTGCTCGGCTCCGATCCGCTCGAGCTGTGGCAGTGGACGCTCGAACCCGGCGACGAACGCACCTCGGAGGCACACCGCACCGGCTCGCGCGAGGTCCTCCTCGTCACCGCCGGCACCGTCACGATCACGGTCGGCTCCGCCGAACCGGCGTCGCTCAAGCGCGGCCAGTCAGCGATGTTCCGGGCCGACGAACCGCACTCCTACCGCAACGAGGCCAAGACGACCGCTGCGTTCGTGCTCGCCGTCCACGAACCGAACGCGAGCACGTCATGAGCGCCCGCTGGTTGTCGCTCATAGTCGTGGTCGTCGCGTTCGCCTGCTACCACGTCGCGCAACGCTCGATGCCCGATGGGCTTCGACCGGCGCCACTGTTCACGCTCGTGTACGGAGCGGCCACGATGCTGATGGTCGTCGTGACCGTGGTCGACCCGCAAAGCGGCACCGCGGCGATCGGTTCGAGCGCGTCGCACTGGGCGCCGTGGCTGCTCGTCGCCTCGATCTGCGGCATCGAGCTCGGCGTCTACGCCATGTACCGCTCAGGATGGAGCGTCGCCGCCGCTAACACCTCCACCCAGGCCATCGTCGCCGTCGTCCTCGTCGTCGTCGGCCTGGTCGCGTTCGGTGAGCACCTCACCATCACCAGAGGCGTCGGTCTTGGACTGTGCGTCGTCGGCGCCGGGCTCGTGGTGGCCCGGTGAGCATCACCGCCGCCGACTGGGTTGCAGGCTCGACCGTCGACGCGGTCGTGTTTGATCGCTGGCCCGTGTATCGCGTGATCCTCATCGCCGCTGACCACGTCGACACCGCCCTGCTCGCACCCATCGCACAACAACTCCTCGCCGACGCGCACCGGACGGTGCGCGCCGCAGAGCCCGGGCAGATCGATGCGCACACCGCGCGCTGGCACGACGCCTACCGCGACTTCGGTGTCAAGCCTCGCGTCGCACGACCGAGCTCCGACGCGCTCGTCCGCCGCGCCGCGTCCGACAAGGGACTCCCGTCGATCAACACCCTCGTCGACCTCTACAACGCGATCTCCATCCTGCACCGCGTCCCCGTCGGCGGCGAGGACCTCGACCGATACGACGGCCCGGCACGACTTGTCATCGCCGACGGGACCGAGCCGTTCCACACCACCAGCGACGGACACGCCCTCACCGACCACCCCGACAACGGCGAACCGATCTGGACCGACGACACCGGCGTCACCTGCCGGCGATGGAACTGGCGCCAGACCAACCGAACCGCGATCGACGAACGCACCACACGGGTCGGATTCATCATCGACTCCCTCGACGACCCGGCACACGCCGGCGCGGCGACCGCCGCCGAACAACTCATCGCCCTCCTGCCCGGAGCGATCCCCCGTACCATCGAACACACGATCACCAGCTGAACGAGACCCACCGATGCTCATCCGCCCCCACGACGCCCCGATCGACGGCGACCACGAATGGCGCGACCTCGTCACCCGCCACCCCTTCGGCCACCTCATCGCCCCCGGCCACGACCGCGACCTGCCCATCGTCGTGCCCACCCACATCCACTTCGACGGCGACTGCACCATCCGACTCCACCTCGCCAAACCCAACCCCGTCTGGCCGGCACTCGCCGCGAACCCGCGCTGCCTCTTCGTCATCACCGCCCCCTACACCTACGTGCCGACCTCATGGGAAGCACCCATCGGCACCGAGCCGCACTGGGGCATCCCCACCTCCCACTACGCATCCGTACAGCTCGCCTGCACCGCCGCGATCACCGACGAGACTGACCAGATCCGCAGCTACCTCGCCGACCAACTCGCCACCATGCAACCCGACCAGCCCTACGGCAACCCCCTCGATCCCGACGCGCCCTACACCACCGAGCTCCGACAAATCCGCGGACTCGAACTCCACATCGACGACATCCGCGCCAAGTTCAAATTCGACGGCGCCGAACCCGACCCGGTCCGTCGACAAGTCGTCGACGGCTACACGAACCGCAACGCCCCGGGCGACGCCGAAGCCCTCGAGCACCTCATCCGCCGGCACCCGCCCGCAGGCACCGACACAGCAGGCTGAACGGTCGCTCGCTCCCGCGCCCGATCGGGAGGCTCGAGGATTTCGGATCTAGGTAGCGTTTGCGAACGTACGTTCGGGCGCGCGAGGCTGACCGCATGCCTCTGTCCGTCGAGCAGATCGAGAGTCTCAGGCGCTCGCACGCGATGGGATCACTGCCTCGAAGCCAGGTCGACGAACTGATCGAAACCGCCGTCGAGTTGGCCCGACGGCAGCGTGACATCGCCCGCGCTCTTGACTCGCTCGGCAGCCGATGGCCCGGCGTACGCCATGCGCTCAACGAGCTGAATCGATTGACTCGATGACGCTCAGCCGTCGCGCAACGAAGTCGAGACGACGCGTTGCAGCACCCCCAGCGGTGTGTAGTCGTCTTCCTTCGAGATCGGACCGACGATCGTGCTCGCAAGCCACACCGACAGCCCAATAAGGTCGGCCGGGTCCGAGCGGCCAGTGCTGATCGTGTGCTCGGCCATGAAGGCGAATTCGTTCATCACTCCAAGCACCTGACGGCTGGCGGTCTTGGCGAGCACAGACGAACCCATCTCGGTCGACTCCGACTCGACAAAACGAGGATCAACCCCGAGAGCACCGAACACCTCACCCATCGCCGCCGGGAATCGGGCGACCACACCAGCGGCCGGAGCGAGCGGCACCAACACCGGGACGAACGTCGACGCGCTGACGAACATCGCCACCTGTGGACGCCAGAACAACACGTTCGCGTACCAATCACCGAGCACCGTCGTCGACGACGGCAGCGGCTCCAACCTCGGGCGGCCGACGCGGTCCAGGAGCTTCTTCGTGCCGCGAACCGTGTACACGACGCTGACGGTAGTTGTAGCCGCGGCGAAGGATCTGCGACGCAATGCAACGTCGGAAGCGTTACATCTCGTTGCATTTCAGCGGCTCGGGCCTCGGGGATCTCCAGACCTCGGATATCCGTGCCGATACACCTTCA
>CAZMHG010000381.1:0-3645 GCA_964565975.1 uncultured Ilumatobacteraceae bacterium
GCCGGCGAACCGGTCAGAAGTGGGTGAGTTCACAGTTGCCGATCCTGCCAGATCAACCGCCGGATCGTGGCCCCGATGCCGCCGCACGCGGCCGGGCGATCGAGCGCCGACGGCTAGTCTCGGCCCATGAATCTCGAAGGTGTCTTCGTCCCCATCGCCACACCGTTCAGCGCCGACGGCGCGATGGACCTCTCCCGCTACGGCCTGATCATCGACTTCGTGCTGTCCGCCGGCTGCGCCGGCCTGGTGCCTGCCGGCACGACCGGCGAGTACTACGCGATGAGCCGCGACGAGCGCGTCGCGCTGTTCGAGAAGGCGATCGAGCTGAACGCCGGGCGCGCCGTGATGGTCGCCGGGTGCAACGCAGGCGGCACGCGCGACGTGGTCGACTTCGCCCAATCCGCCAAGGGCCTCGGCTACGACGCGATCATGCTCGCCGCGCCGCCCACCTCGCTGCCCCGCCAGCACGAACTGGCCGCGCACTTCATCGCCGCGGCCGACGACGGCGGCCTGCCCGTGATCCTGTACAACTACCCGGCCCGCGCCGGTGTGGAGATCGGCTTCGAGTGCCTCGACCTGGTCGCCGACCACCCGGGGATCGTCGGCATCAAGGAGTCGAGCAGCGACTTCTCCCGCTTCCTGGCGATGCGGCGTCGCTACGCCGACCGGATCACGATCATGTGCGGGTCCGACGACCAGGCCGCCGACTACTTCGCGTGGGGCGTCCGGTCGTGGCTGGCCGGTACGGCCAACGTGTTGCCGGCCCAGCACGTGGCCATCGTCGAGGCCGCCAACAACGGCGACATCGACGCGGCCCGCCGCGGCTTCGAGAGCATCCTGCCCTGGATCCAGCACATGGAGGAGGGCCAGTACAACCAGAAGGTCAAAGTCGGCCTCAAGCTGCAGGGCATCGATCTCGGCCCGGTGCGCCGGCCGCTGCTGGCGATGTCGGCCGAGGACGAGGCGACGCTCACGTCGATCCTCTCCCAGGCGTTGGCCGCGCCGCTCGCGGCCGTGCCGGCCACCGCGTAGCGCGCCGTGCGCGCCCGCAAGTCGGTCACGGCGTACGAGGCCCACGCCGAGGGCGAGCAGGGGACCTGCTACCTGGGCAGCGTGTTCGACGTGCCCGGGCTGACCGCCCGGGAGAAGCTGCACTACCTGAACGAGGTCGACGACACCGTCCGGCGCGAACTGGCGCTCGAGCCACGCGGCCGGCCGCAGGCCAGCGCCAACCTGGTGTTCCCGTCGACCGACCCGCAGGCCCACGCCGGGTTCGTGATCCTGCAGGCCGATCGCGCCCATGCGATGAGCGGCTCGAACACGATCTGCGTGGTCACCGCGTTGCTCGAGACCGGCGCGGTGCCGATGGTCGAGCCGACCACCGAGGTGGTGCTGGAGACCGCCGCGGGGCTGATCCGCACGGTGGCCACCTGCCGCGACGGCCGGTGCGAGCGGGTCACGCTCGACGGCGTCCCCTCGTTTGTCGAGCAACTCGACGTCGCCCTCGACGTGCCGGGCATCGGGCCGATCACCGTCGACATCTCCTACGGCGGCTGCTACTACGTGCTGGTCCGTGCCGAGGCACTGGGCGTCGAACTGACCCGCCGCGCGGCGCGCGACGTGGTCGAACGCGCCGAGCTGGTGTTCGCCGCGGCCCAGCGTCAGGTCACCGTTCAGCACCCGACGATCCCAGAGATCAACTTCTTGTCGTACGTGATGGTCATCGGCAACGACGACCCGGCAGCGGGTCGGCTGCGCGGCGCGACGGTGCTCAGCGGGCGAGTCGACCGTTCGCCGTGTGGCACCGGCAACTCCGCCCGCCTGGCGATGATGCACGCCCGCGGCACCGCTGCGCCCGGCGACCGGTTCGTGGCAACATCGCTGATCGACTCGCAGTTCGACGTCGAGCTCGCCGGCACGAGCACGGTCGGCGACCGCGCCGCCGTGCTGCCGCGGATCTCGGGTCGCGGCTGGTTGTTCGGGACTCGGGTGACCTCGATCGACCCGACCGACCCGTACCCGACCGGCTTCACGCTCTCCGATCTGTGGGGTCGCGACGGCTGATCGGAACCGCGGGCATTGGGTCTGACCGCGGCGCTCGTGCGCGCCCGGTGGCGCACGGCGTGGGCGCGATGGCTGCCGACGGTCGTCGCCGTCGGCCTGGGCGTGATGGTCCCGGTCGGCGCGCGGGCCGTGGGCTCGGTCACGGCCGACGCGGCGATGCGCCGGCGCCTTGCCGAACTGCCCACGAGCGAGCGGATCGTCACCGTCGCGACGCACCGCGAGCCGTTCGAGGTGCTGCCCGCCGGTCTTGACCGCACGGCCCGGGCCGGGATCGCGGCGCTGGGCAACACCCAGCCGGTCCACGTGCTCGCCTTCCATCCGCTGGCCGACCTCGACGGCGGCACGTACCAACTGGCCGCTGCGGACGAGCTGACGCGCTGGGTCCGCCTGGTCCGCGGGCGCATGCCGCAGACGTGCACCCCGACGAGGTGTGAGGTGGTCCAACTGGCCGGCCGGCGGGCTGTCGGGCGGCTGCAGCCAGAGCTGGGGATCGTGGTCGTCGGGACGGTGGAGCGGACGAACCCGCTGCTCCTCGCCGGCACGTTCGCCGCCGACCCCGACGCGGCCGTGCTGCTTGCCGACGGCGTGGACCAGTTGGACCAACTCGGCGCGCTGCAGGGGTACGGGCGCGGCCTGGGTTGGCTGGCCGACGTCGACCTGCGCAGGGTGCGCGCGGTCGGCACCACGCGATGGGTGGCGGCAGCGACGGCGACGGCGAACGCGCTGCTCACCGAGCCGTGGAACCTGGGTCTGACGGCGCCCGACCGGGCCGTGGCCGAAGCGGTCGAGCGCTCGCAACGTTCGGCCGACCGGTTCCTGCTGCTCGGCAGTGCGATGGCCGTGCTGCTGCTCGGCGCGTCGATCACCGCCGGCACGGCGATGCGCCGCGACCACGATGGCTTCCTCGGTGTCCTGCGCCGGCGCGGCATGTCCCGGCGGCGACTCCTCACCGTGACCGCCGGCGAGGTTGCCGGCGTCGTCGCCGCCGGCACGGCACTCGGCCTCGCGCTGGGTGCCGTGGCCGGAGCCGTGCTGGCACGAAATGCCGGCCTGGGCGTGTGGTCGGTCGTCCGCCCGGCGCTGACCGGTTCGTGGGCCGCGGTGCTCTGGTTCGCGCTCGCCGCGGCGGGGCTGGCGTCGGCGACGCTGACCCTGCGCGGTGACCGCGCCGGGCGGCACGACGCCTGGCGGCTGGTCGACACGGGCATCGTGCTCGGCGCCGTGGGCGTCGCCCTGTTGCTCACGCGTGACGCCGCGTCGGGTGACTCGTCGGGGATCTCGGCCGCCTTGCCCGCGGTCTCGCTGGTGCTCGCCGGCCTGCTCGCTGCGCGCCTGTGGCCCGTCGTGGTACGCGCGTTCGCCCGGTTGCTCCCCCGCCGCGCGCTCGGTGCGCGGCTCGGGCTGAACGGGGCGGTCGCCCGACCGTTGCGCCCCGTCGCCGCGGCAGCGCTGCTCACCGCGGCAACGGGCGCGGTGGTGTTCGCCGTCGCCTATCGCGAGACGCTGCGGCGCGGCGCGTTTGACCAGGCGGCCGAGGCCGTGCCGCTGGACGCGCGGATCACGACGGGCGCGGCGCTGGAG
>CAZMHG010000382.1:0-3184 GCA_964565975.1 uncultured Ilumatobacteraceae bacterium
TGGCGATGATCTTGACCAGCCCGTCGAGCTCGCCGAGGATCTGCGCCCGGCTGTTCGACCGGAACTGATGCTTGGCGACCACGACGTCGTGGCCTGCGGCGCGGGCGGCTTCCTCGCCGGGGCCGACGAAGGCGACCTCGGGGTGGCAGTAGATCGCCCACGGCACCCGGCTGTAGTCCACCGGATTGGCCGGCTCGCCGAGGATCTGCTTGATCACCAGGATGGCCTCGGCATAGCCGACGTGCGCCAGGGCCGGCGTGTTGATCAGGTCGCCGATGGCGTAGACGTCGGCCTCGCCGGTGCGGCAGTACTCGTCGACCTCGACGAAACCACGGTCGCCGACCTTGACGGCCGTGCCGTCGAGCCCGAGCTGATCGGCGTACGGGCGCCGTCCGATCGACACCACGACTGCGTCGACCTCGACGTTCGTCCCGTCACCCAGATGGACGGTGGTCCCGCCCGCGTCGTTGGGGGTATGGCCGGCGACCTGGACACCCGTCTTGATGTCGATGTTCTTCTTCTTGAAGCTGCGGACCACGACGTTGGCCACGTCGGCATCGAGCCCTGGCAGGATCTTCGGCAGCCCCTCGAGGATCGTCACGGTCGAGCCGAGGTCGGCAAACGTGCTGGCGAACTCGCACCCGATCGCCCCGCCGCCGATGACCGCCAGCCGTGCCGGCACGGTGTCGAGCATCAGCACCTCGTCGCTGGTCATCACCGGGCCGCGCTGGCCGGGCGGTGGCGGATCGAAGCCGGGGATGGTCCGCGGCACCGAACCAGCGGCGAGGATCACGCTCGAGCCGGTGATCGTGGACGACGACCCGTCGGGATGGGTGACCGTCACGGTGCGGCCGGCCGAGAGGCGGCCGATCCCGGACAGGATCGTGATCTTCTTCGACTTCATGAACCCGGTCAGGCCCTTGACGATGCCGTCGACCAGCTTCTGCTTCCGTGCCTGCGAGACGGCGAAGTCGACCGTCGGCGAGGAGCACTCGATCCCGAACTCGGCGGCGTGAGCGACGTGACGGTTGACGGCGGCCGTCTCGAGGAACGCCTTGGCAGGGATGCAGCCGCGATTGAGGCATGTGCCGCCCATCGCGTCCTTCTCGACCACCGCGACGTTCAACCCGGCCGAGGTCGCATACAACGCCGCGCCGTAGCCGCCGGGTCCGCCGCCGATGACGACGACGTCGAAGTGGTCAGTGCTCATCGTTCTCCTTTGCGGGGCGTGACCGGGCCGCATCGGCCCGGGTGCCGGGTTCGTCCAGGCCAGCCCCGGTCGTGCCGTCTGCCGGTTCTGCCTGCGTCACGGTAGCGGCTTCGCGCTCAGCCGGCGACGGACGGACCGACCGTGCCGGCCCGCAACGCCCAGCTGACCCGATCACCCGAACGCACCAGCGTGAGCAGGATCAGCGCGCCCTGCTTCGCTTGGCCCTGGAACACGAGCCGGCAGGTCTTGGGTGCCACGGTGAACGGATCGCACGTCGAATCCGGGGCGATGCGGTGCGAGTTGCCGCCCAGGTTGAGGGCGAAGCCACGCTGGCCGTCGGCGTCGTCGGCGCCGCCGATCGTCGCGTCGATCGTCACCGTGGACGCCGCGGCCTGGTAACCGGCGATCGTCACGTTGAGGTCGCCGAGCTTGACGACCTCGCCAGTCGAGTGCAACGTGACGGTGGAGCTGTCGCTCGACAGCCGCCACAACAGCGCGGCGCCGGCGAGCAGGATGGCCACCCCGCACCCGATGGCGAGCAGCAACAGGGTCCGGGTCTTCACGCCCGGTCGAGGCTACTGCCGCGGGTCGTGCGGCTCGCCGACGTTCGTAGACTTGCGGTCGTGCGCAACGCTGACCGGCTCCGGGTCGCGGCACGGCGCGTCACAGCACGGCGCGTCGCTGCACGGCGCGTCACAGCACGGCTCGTCGCTGCGGGCGTGATCGGCGTGATCGGCCTGATCGGCCTGATCGGCGTGTCGATGCTCGGCGGCTGCGGTGGTGAGGCCCCGTCGGCGAGCAAGGCGGCGGCGACGGTTCCGGCGACGATCCCGGCGACGGTTCCGGCGACGGTTCCGGCGACGATCACGTCGACGATCCCGGCGACGGTTCCGGCGACGATCACGTCGACGATCCCGGCGACGATCCCGTCGACGGTTCCGTCGACACCGACGATCCCAGCGACTCCGGCCCAATCAGCGACACCAGCGGCTCCGGCGACACCAGCGGCTCCGGCGACACCAGCGGCTCCGGCGACACCAGCGACACCAGCGACACCAGCGGCTCCGGCCCCACCGGCGACTCCGGCCCCACCGGCGCCTCCGGCGATCACTCCGTCCACGATGCTGCGGTTCAGCGCACCGCTGGTGGGCGGCGGATCGATCGATCTCGCCGAGCTGGCTGCGCCGTCAAAGCCGCTGGTGCTGTGGTTCTGGGCGCCCGGTTGAGTGATCTGCAACGGTGAAGCCGCCTCGGTCGAGGCGAGCAACAAGCAGTGGGCCGGGAAGGCGACCTTCGTCGGGGTCGCCTGGAACGGCGACGAGAGCTCGTTCACGGGCTTCGTCGCCAAACACGCCCTGACCTTCGCCCAGATCGCCGACCCGGACGGCGAAGTGTTCGCCCGGTTCAACGTCCCCAGCCAACCGGCCGTCGCGATCGTCGACGCCATGGGTCGGGTGCACGTCACGCTCGGCAAGGTGGAGCCGGACGCCCTCGACGCGGCGATCACTGCAGCGCTCGGGACCACCGGCTGACACGGGCCTCCCACCAGTCGACCGGGCAGGCCTACGCTCTGCCCATGAAGGTCGTCATCGCCGGTGCCACGGGACTCATCGGCACGGCACTCACCGAAACGCTGCGCGCCAGGGGCGACACCGTGATACGCCTGGTGCGGCGGCTGCCCTCGGGCGGCGCCGATGGCAATGTCCCCAACGACGTGCACTGGGACCCGACGGCCGGAACGGTGCCGGCGGGCACGCTTCACGGTGCCGGCGCGGTCGTCAACCTGGCCGGCGCCGGCATCGGGGACCACCGCTGGACGGCGACGTACAAGCACACACTGCGCAGCAGCCGGATCGACACGACCCGCCTGCTGGCCGAAGCCGTGGCCGAGGCGGCGGTGCAGGTGTTCCTCAGCGGTAGCGCCGTCGGCATCTACGGCAACCGCGGCGACGAGCTCCTCACCGAGTCGTCTCC
>CAZMHG010000382.1:3194-3641 GCA_964565975.1 uncultured Ilumatobacteraceae bacterium
ACCGGATTCCTGGCCGAGCTGTGCCGCGACTGGGAAGCCGCCACCAGTGCGGCACGCCAGGCGAGGGTCGTGCACCTGCGCACCGGCGTGGTGCTGGCCAGGCACGGCGGGGCGCTGCGCAAGCAGGTGCCGCTGTTCAAGGTCGGCCTCGGCGGGAAGATGGGCGACGGTCGGCAATGGCTGAGCTGGATCACGCTCGACGATCACGTCTCGGCGATGCTGCATCTCCTCACGGCGGACCGCGAGGGACCGGTCGACCTGACGGCGCCGGAACCAGTGACCAACGCGGCGTTCACCCGCCTCCTTGCGGCCACGCTGCGCCGCCCGGCCGTGCTCCCCATCCCGAAGATCGGACCACGCCTGATCCTGGGAAGGGATCTAGCCGACAACCTGCTCTTCGACGGCCAGCGGGTGATGCCGGGCGTGCTGCGCGACGACGGCTTCAGC
>CAZMHG010000383.1:0-3627 GCA_964565975.1 uncultured Ilumatobacteraceae bacterium
CAGTTCATCGGCTCGCCGTCGATGAACGTGGCCCGCGGCACGGTCGTCGACACCGGCGCCGGCAACCACGGCGCGCGCATCGGCGAGCAGGTCCTCGACTTCGGCGAGGTCGGCCGGACACGGTTCGTCGGGCTGGACGCGATGGTCGGCAAGGAGGTCGCCGTCGGCGTCCGCCCCGAGGCCCTCGGCGGCGACGGCACCGGCAGCCTCACGGTCGACGTCGAGTTGGTCGAGATGCTCGGCAGCGAGTTGCTCGTCCACGGCCGGATCGGGTCGGCCGCGGTCAAGGCCGTCGACACGGGCGTGGAGATCTCGGCGAAGCCTGACTCGATGGTCATCGCCTCGCTCGATCCGCGCCAGCGGGTCACCCGGGGCGAGTCGCTCACGCTGGCCACCGACATCAACCGCGTCCACATGTTCGACCTGGAGAGCGGTCTGGCCATCGGCCGAGCCTGACAAGCACCGAAGTAGCCTTCCCCCATGGCAGGCGAGCTGATCTACGCGTTCCGCGTCATGCGTCTGCCCCTTCTCGACGCAGGCGGATCACCGATCGGCAAGCTCGATGACATCGTCATCACGCCGGCGACATCGCCCAGCACCAACCCCCGGGTGCTGGGCTTTGTCGCGACCAGCCAGCGACGCAAGATCTTCGTCAACGCCGCGCGCATCTCCGAGCTCGACGGTGACGGCGCCCGGCTGCGCAGCTGGGACGTCGACCTGAATCCGTTCAAGCCACGCGTCGGCGAGGTCCTCGTCGGCCGGGACATCATCGACAAGCGCGTCGGCGACGAGACGGTGTCCGACGTCGCCCTGCGGCCCGTCGGCGAGGCACGCAGCCGGACGTGGGAGCCGGCCAAGGTGCGCCTGGCGCGGCGTTCCACACTGCGTCGCAGGCCGACGTACCGCTTGGTCGACTTCACCGATCTGCCGCAGCTGTTCACGTCGGTCGCCGGGTCCGAGGTCGCCGCCGAGGTCGCCCGGCTGAGCGACATGCACGCCAGTGACGTGGCCGCGGCGGTACGCCTGATGCCGCTCGACCGCCGCAAGCAGCTGGCTGCGGCGATGGACGACGAACGGCTGGCCGACCTGCTCGAGGAGCTACCCGAGGCCGAGCAGCTGCGCATCATCGAGGGCCTCGACATGGAGCGGCTGGTCAACGTGCTCGAGGAGATGGAGTTCGACGACCTCGCCGACCTGCTCGCCGAGATGCCGGGCGAGCAGCGCACACAGGTGCTCGACGCGATGGACGACGACGACGCCGAGACGATGCGCCGGCTGCTGTCCTACACCGAGGGCACCGCAGGCCACCTGCTGACGCCGGAGATCGTCATCCTCGGCCCCACCGATACCGTCGCCCAGGCGATGGCCGCGATCCGCGACCCGGAGTGGCTGGTCTCCATCGCCGCCCAGGTGTTCGTCGTCCGCCCGCCGTTCAAGCCGCCCACGGGCCAGTACCTCGGCGTGGTCCACTTCCAGCGGCTGCTGCGCGAACCACCGAGCGCCGAGCTGATCAGCTGCCTGGCCAACGAGCCGACCATCACGCCGGACACGCCCGAGCGCGAGGTCGCCGAACGGCTGGCGAGCTACAACATGCTCGCCGTCGGCGTGACCGACGAGGCCGGACGCCTGCTCGGGGCGATCACCGTCGACGACGTGCTCGACCGCGCCCTGCCACGCGACTGGCGGCTGCGGCGGCGCAGCACGCATGTCGTGCGCCAAGCGGTGCGCTCGTGAAGAACCGCGACCTGACCTCGCCGCGCGAGGCACGCCGCTTCGGCGTGCACTACGACAGCGAGGCGTTCGGCAACTTCAGCGAGTCGATCGCCCGCTACTTCGGGACCGCGCGGTTCCTGGTGATCCAGACCGTGATCGTCGCACTGTGGATCATGGCCAACATCGTGATGGCCCTGTTCCGCGGACCGTTCTTCATCAACGGGCACCACGGCGGGTTCGACCCGTACCCGTTCATCCTGCTCAACCTGGCGTTCTCCACGCAGGCGGCGTACGCCGCACCGCTGATCCTGCTCGCCCAGAACCGCCAGGAAAAGCGCGACCGCCAGGCGGCGTCGAACGACCGCCGGGTCGCCGAGCGGACCCAGGCGGACACCGAGTTCCTCGCCCGCGAGCTGGCCGGCCTGCGCCTGGCGCTGGACGACGTGGTGACCAACGCCGAGCTCGACGACCGGTTGGACCGCCTGGCGCGGATGATCGAGCAGCTCGGCGCGCGGATCGACGCCAACGCACCGCGCCAGCCCGGCTGACGCCTGTCCGCCCCGGCGGCTCAGGCAGCGAAGCGTTGGGTGCGCGCCGACACGGCGCGGATCTGGGCCAGCGTGGCGCGCGAGTAGGCGTCGGCCGACGTCCACGCAGCGAGGTGATCGTCGGCGAGCTCGGTGATCTCGGCACCCAGCGCGGCCGCCAGGGCCCGCTGCTTGACCGGCCGCACGGCGTGGTCCTTGGTCGTGATCAGTGCCGCGGCGGGCTTGCCGAGTGAGGTGGCGAACGGGCGGGCGTCGTACCGGCCGAGGGCCTGGCCGGCCTGACCGATGGTCCATGCGTTGTTGCGGCTCATCTCGGCGTCGATCCACGGCACCATCGGGTGCAGCGGGTTGCCCTCGGGCAGCAGCCGGCGCACGGCCATCCGGGTGACCACCGCGGACACCCGGCTGCGTGTCAGCCACCCCGCGGCGCGCAACAGCCGCCACGAGATCCGCTCGACGAGCGTCGCCCGCCACTCCTGGCTGGTGGCCTGGACGACGATCCCGGTCACCAGATCGGGGTGGCGCTGGGTCAGGTGCAGGCCGATCGGTCCGCCCATCGAGTAGCCGACGACCACGACGTCGGCCAGGCCGAGCGACCGCAGTACCGCCGCGGCGTCGTCGGCGCACGCTTCGAGCGAGAACTCGGCCGGCGAGCGCAGGCCCCGGCCGTGGCCGTGGTGATCCACGGCGACGAACGAGAAGTGCCTGGCGACGTCGCGGTACGCGGTGAAGAACTGCAGGTCGGCCGAGGCAGTCCAGCCGTGCAGGAACAGCACCGTTGGCGCCGACGGGTCGGCGTGGCGGTGGTAGCGGTAGAAGATCTCACCCCTGCTGGGGATCACCAGCGTGGCGCCCGGCGGCAACCACGGCATCTGCAGCTCGCTCACCTACCCAACGGTAACCGGAGGCGTCGGTCACCATGCCGTGGCGCGTGCCACGCCGGTGAACTCCTGCAGGCGCACGCCGAGCGCCTGACCGTTGGCCAGGACGGCCGCGGCATCGACCGCCTCGTCGGCAAGGCCGAACACCCCAGGCGTCACCGCCGTGGTGGCGAGCCACTGGGCGGTGGCCGCTGCGGTGGCCCCGGCCAGTTCGGCGACACGGCCGGCCGCGCCGAGGATCAGCGTCTCGCGCGCTCCGCCGGCGTCGGCACCACGCACCTCGACCCGCACGGCGCCGACGTCGCCACCGCTGTGCGGCGGGGTGAGCATCGGCAGGCGCGCCGTCAGGCGGTCGCGGCGCGTCGCCGAGACGCGCGCCGAGACACGCATCGC
The DNA here is from genome assembly GCA_964565975.1 of uncultured Ilumatobacteraceae bacterium. Taxonomy (GTDB): domain Bacteria; phylum Actinomycetota; class Acidimicrobiia; order Acidimicrobiales; family Ilumatobacteraceae; genus JAKOUY01. Next base: position 3,536 of record CAZMHG010000383.1, read on the forward strand.
CTGCGGGAACGCCCGGTGCAGCAGGCGCGGGTCGGCCAGCTGTGCCCGGTAGCAGTCGCGGGCGCCGACCGGTTCGGGGAACCAGCACAGCT
>CAZMHG010000384.1:0-3625 GCA_964565975.1 uncultured Ilumatobacteraceae bacterium
GCTGCGCGACAGCAGCGGGCACGACGAGCCGGTCGAGCTGGTCCGCCGCCGCGCCTACGAGAACATCCCTGACAAGGACGGCGGCGGCGCGCCGCAGGTCGTGCACATCGACCGCCTGACTTCGAAGAAGGTCTATGTCCACCCGGTGCCGACCGATGCCAGCTACACGCTGCGCATCGAGGCGCAGGTCTATTCGGCGTCCTACGACGTCACCGAGAACCCGAACGCCGAGATGCGGCACGGCTTCGGGCCGGAGTGGCAACTCTGGATGATCTACGCGCTGGCCGCCGAGATCGCCGACGGTCCGGTGCGTCGCCTGCCGGCGCCGGAAGTCGATCGCATGCGCAACACCGCCGCCCGCATGCTGGTGGAGTTGGGCGACAGCAACCGTGAAACCGTGAGCATGCCGCGCCGCACGGCAGCCTGGGGAGCCTGACGACATGCGCACCGCCATCAAGGACTTCGCACTGGCCAACCGGCTGTATGCAGGGGCCACCGTGACGTTCTACACCGTCTCCGGCGGCGCCAAGACGGCCACCAAGGCCACGCTGTACGTCGGCGCCACCGGTTCGAGCACGCTGGGCAACCCGCAAGTGCTGGGCAGCGACGGCAAGCTGCGGCGCGCCGTCTACGTGGACGTGCCGACCATCGCCACCGTGTCGGGCCTGACCGTGCCCGACCACGACACCGGCATCATCAACCCGGCGCCGTCGTTTCGCATCAGCCCGACCACCTTCGAGCTCGAATACAGCTACGACGGCGGCACGACCTGGACGTCGTCGGCGTCGACGCTGTTCAAGCACCGCGGCGCCTGGGTGACGGCGACCGCCTACGCGCGCACCGACACCTTCACCGACAGCGGCACGCTCTACTACGTGGCGACGGCGCACACCTCGGCCGCCAGCCTGGCGACGGATGTCTCGGCCGGACGCGTGGTGGCAGTGTCCAGCCTGACGCTGCCGCTCTCGCTGGCCAATGGCGGCACCGGCTCCAGCTATGCCAACGCCGCCGCCCTGCGCACCGGCCTGTCGATCGCGGGCAGCGGCGCCGTGACGGGGTCCGGACTCACCCAGGCGACCGGCACACTGCTTGGCCGCATCACGGCGGGATCGGGCGCCATCGAGGAAATCAACCCGGGATCCGGGCTGGCGCTGTCAGGAACCGACCTGAACGTCGATGTCACGGAGTTGACCGAGGACACGGCCCCGGACACCTCGACCGACTACCTGCTGACCTACGACGCCAGCGCGACGGCGAACAAGAAGGTCAAGCTGTCGAACGTGTCGAAGTTCAGCAAGGCGTACACGTCGAGTGACCAGACCATCACGGCTGCGGCCCTGCTCACGCTGGCGCATAGCTTGGGCACGACGCCCTCTCTGGTGCAACTCTTCGCGGTCTGCGTGACGGCGGAGGCCGGTTACTCGATCGGCGACGTGATTCTGCTGCCGCCTGGCGCCGACCCGACGAACGCGGTGAATCGCGTGATGTCGGTATGGATCGACTCGACCAACGTGAACGTCCGATTCGGCAGCGCGAATCCGCCGTTCATCCTGCTCCACAAGACAACCGGCGCGCTGGCGGTGCCAACGGCGGCCAACTGGAATCTTCGCGTGAAGGCCTGGGCCTGACTAAAGTGATGGAGATCATGCGATGAACGAACCCGCCGTCGCCGCCGCCAGTTCGGTCGGCGCCCTTCTCAGCGCCTGGGTGCTGGCACTCACCGGGCTGCCGTATCTGTCCGTGTTCTGGGCCGGCACCGGTGCGCTGTTGGCGATGCTGTCGAAGCCCGCCGAGGGGCGCTGGATCGCCATGGCGACCTGGTGGGTGGCGACGCTGCTGGGAGCGGTGATCGGCATGGCGGCCGGCAAGTACCTGGGGCAGGACGCGGTCGTCGGCTACCTGCTCTGCGCGGTGGGCGGGTTCGGTGCCAAGCCACTGATGTCCTCGCTTCTCATGAAGGCGCTATCGCGCGTGATGCCCGGAGAGAAACCATGATGCACGCCGCCGCCGTCCTGATTCTGATGCTGTCCGTCGTCGTGCTGTTCGGGGCCCTGTGCCGACTCGACCACCTCCGCCGCGGCGAGCACAAGGCGCTGTGGATCCTGGTCTACTTCGCCTTCGCGGTGTTCGCACTCTGGTGCGCGATCGAGGCGGTGCGCGCGCTGATCTGGCACAGCACATCGGTCTACGTGCCGTCGGCCCTCGCACTGACTGGCATCGCGGCATTCCTGATCGGCAGTCGGGCGACATGGACGAATGGCGCGCCCAACTATCTGAATGCGTGAGGGCCCCGTGAACGAGATCAGCCGCTTCTTCACGCTTGACGAGGCGGTCAAGACCGAACACCGGCAGTGGATCGAACCGAACCGGCTGTGGGCCGAGAAGTACATGCCGCACGTCCTGCGCCACGCCCGCGAGACCATGGATCACGTCCGCGACATCCTCGGCGTGCCGGTGCACGTCAATTCGTGGGTTCGCTGCCCGGGCCTGAACGCGGCGGTGGGCGGCAGTTCGACCAGCGACCACACGCTGGGCATCATCGAGGGCAATCCTGACTTCGAGCGCGTCGGCGCGACCGACTTCACGGCACCGGCCTTCGGCACGCCCTACGAGGTCGCGCTGGCGCTGCAGGCCGCCATGCAGGCCGGCAAACTCGAGCTCCGGCAACTGATCTACGAGCACACCTGGGTGCACGTGTCGAGCCCGCGCGTGTTTCGCGGCATGCCGGAGCGCCCGCTCAACCAGGTGCTGACGCTGCGCCACGGCGGCGGGTACGTGCCGGGAATCATCCGCGAAGCATGAACCCCTGGGCCATCCTCATCGCCCTGGCCGCTCTGGCGGCCTCAGCGGCGGGGGGATGGCACGCCCACACCGTCGCCGACAAGGCGGACGAGCGCGACCGGCTGGCGGCGGCGATCGTGAACATCCAGGCCGACCAGCAGGAGTCGCGCCAGATCAGCGCGAACCTGCAGGCGGCGCTCGCCGGCCTGCGCCCGCAGTTCACCACCATCCGCAACGAGGTGCAGCGTGAAATCGTCGAAAAACCGGTCTACCGCGATCTGGGCTGCGCTCTGCCTGACGGTGGCCGCCTGCGCCTCGACGCCGCCATCGACGCCGCGAATCGCGCCGGCCGACTTGACGCAACCCTGTCCCGACCTGCCGAAGCCGGCCGGGAATCTTCTCGGTGAGGTGCTGACATGGGCAATCCAGGTGGTCGAGCAGTACGGGGACTGTGCGGCGCGGCAGCGCTCGTTGTCGCGCTGGGCGGCCGAGCCGCGGACGTCGACGAGCGGGGCCGCATCACCCTGACGCCCGAGGAGATCCGCGCCTGCGCGCGTGGCTGCGTGCTGATGACGGCCGACGTGCTTCAGGCGATCACGCGCCGCCTGGAATCCTGTGCGCGTGTCAGCGAATCGAAGGGGGGTGATCCGATCTTGCAGGGGCAGGCAGCACGCCCTCAAGGCGGGGCGCTTCGGCGCCCCGTTTCCATTGAACCGGTAGGGGAACACTGAAATGGTCATGCGCGTCGCCGACGGGCTGTTCGACATCTGGCAACCGGACTACGCCAACGCCGAAGTCGAGATCGTGGTCGCCGGCACCACCGACACGCTGGCGACGGTCTACA
>CAZMHG010000385.1:0-3624 GCA_964565975.1 uncultured Ilumatobacteraceae bacterium
TTCGGTGACTTCGGCGATGGCCATGGTCATCTCGTCGTCGACGGTGCCGCGGGCGCGCGCCGCCCGGCAGCTTCGTACGCATCTACGTCCGCCTCGGTGAAGCGCACGAGGTGACCGATGCGCGTGCACGGCAGTGCACCTGTGGCCGCCAGTCGGAGGACCGTTCTGGTGCTCACACGCCAACGCGCGGCCACCTCCGGAGCGAGGAGGAAGTGCTCGTTGCTGATCATCATCTTCGGCCGCTCGTCGGCCTCAGAGGTGCTGTCGCTCATGTCTCCATGGTCGGTGATCCATTCGCTGAAGGGGCGCAGGTCGGTGGTCATGAGGCTTGCCTTTCGTGTTGGGGAAGGTTCTGCGCCATGCGGCGCCCGGCTTGTTCGGCTTCGATCTCGACTGCGACCAACGCCTCGAACTCGGCGCGATGGCGCCGCACCAGACGGGCAGTTGCCCGCTGTTCGGCGCGTTCCCGCAGACGTTGAGCGGGCCGGTTCGTGGCCCGGGACCGGGCCGCCGCCGCCGAGTTGCACCGGCGGCACCGGTAGTTGAGCCCGTCAGATGTCCCGGTCCGCCGCCCGAACGCCACGGCAGGCAACTCGCGGCGGCACATGCTGCACTTCTTCATGACGCCACCAGCGGCGACGTGTGCCGCGATGCACACGACGCCGTGCAGTGCTGCTGTTCGGGCCGCACCGACTCGAACGGGGCGCAGCACGACACACACACGAGACGGTGCATGAGGCGGGTACCCGCTGGCCGGGCCTGGCGCATCAGCGGTCGGCGTTCGTCGGCGGTGAGCCCACCCCAGATGCCTTCCTGTTCGGCGGTGGCGACGGCGTGCCGTCGGCAATCGTGGAGGATGGGACAGGCGGCGCAAATCTGTTTCGCTTCGGTTTCCACAGCGAGAACACGGGCCTGTTCCGTCCGGCCCTTCTTGCGCACGTAGTCGTAGAACAGGTCGGTGCGACCTGCGCACGCCGCGGCGGTCCAGTCGATGTCGCTCATCGGGCTGCCCTGTCGAGCTGGTGGGCGACCCACGCACCGGATACCCGGCCGTTCCACCCGCAGGCCGGGCAGTAGAACGAGTCGAACGGAATGGCGACGTCGGCGGGCTGGTCGCAGCGGGGGTGTTCAACGGTCGGCACGCCATGACGGATGCGGAGTGTGCAGATCGCGTCGGTGATCGGGTCAACGAACCCAAGCGCGCTCATCGGACTGGCCCCGGGATCTCATCCCACGTGCGCCCGTCGAGCAGGCGGCCGGCGGCCTTCTTCCCGACGCGCTCGACGTAGACCGCTCGCCCGTTGTCCGACGGCAACAGCTGGTAGCGGTCACCCATGACGCACGGCGGCTCCGTGGCCGTCAGCGGCGCCCACTCGCCCCACTGCTTGAAGAAGAACGCCACCCCGGCGTCGGCGCAGCGGTCGCGGATGTCGCGCACCCAGTCGGGATGCATCGGTCGCGCGCCGGGCCCGGACTCGCCGCCGACGATCACCCAGTCGATGCCGTCGAGGTTGAGCGACGGGAGCGGGCCAAGCAGTGGCTCGCACGACAGGAACCGCACGGCGGCGGGCGTCGCGCGCAGGTGGTCGGCGCGGAACGTGTAGCGGTCGCTCTCGATCGACGTTCCGAGCCACACGTTGCGGAGCGGCCAGCCGAGCGCCCCGTCGGGGTGCACCGTGGGCGGCGAGTAGTGCGACCACTCGGCGCAAGCGTCGTCTACGCGCTGCTCGAACGAGTCGTTCCCATCGTCGTCGAGCCCGGGATGCCCGACGATCTCGCGCATGCGTTGGGGGCGCTTCGTGAGCACCTGGAACGTGTGGCAGTGGCATGCCTGCATCACGCCGAAGACCTGCTCGATGAACGACACAGGCACGTCCTGATGGAAGAGGTCGGACATGCTGTTGACGAACACGGTCCGCGGCTTCTTCCACCGCAGCGGCTGGTCGAGCGTGTCCGGGTGCACCGTCAACGCGAACCCGGGTCCGGACGTGACGGGGTCGCCGTCGTTCTGGTACTTGGCCTGCCCCATCGCCTTCAGGCGCGCGGCGAGCGTCGCGGCGTAGCACTTCTTGCAGCCGGGCGAGACCCGGTCGCAGCCCGTCGTCGGGTTCCACGTCTCACCCTTGGTGCCGTCGGGGTTGCGTGCCCATTCGATGCTTGTGCTCATCGCCTGACCGCCTTCGTCAAGCGCCAGTAGCACGTGCGGCAACGGCCAGCGGCAGCGTGAGCAACCGACGTCCGGCCACAGTCGACGCACCGATCGAAGTCACCAGCCCACCGGTCCGGGTGCGTGCCGTCGGCCTTGCGGCTGTTGCACGGATCACACGACGGCACGAGGTTGGCGGGCGTGTTCGGTCCACCCTTGGCGAGCGCCACAACATGGTCGATGACGGTCGTGAAGTACCCGAGCGCGACGCCGCACCAGTGGCACGCCCCAACGCTCAGGACCTGCTCAACGTCTTCGGGTGTCAGGGTCCCCTCGACGCCGAACGCTGCCGCCCTCTCGTTGGCGTGCTTCGCAGCGTCGTAGGACTTCTGGCGGCGCCGGTATCGGTCGCGGTTGGCCCGCTTGTAGTCGCGGTTGTACGCCTGGCGGGCGGCGGGGTCAGCGTGAGGCACGGCCGTCCCCCAGTCGCTTGGCGATGGCATCCATGTCGGACGGGCGCCACACGTGGACCTCGCAGCCCGAACGGCGCAGGTCGTCGAGCACCTGCTCCTGCTCGGGTGTGAGCTTCCCGCTCTCGGACTTCAGCTCAGCGAAGATCAGGTGCTGTTGCCCGTCGTCGGCGGGGCGGAACAGAACTAAGTCGGGCCAGCCGATCACGTTGGTGGCGGTGACCCACGTGCGGCCTTTGCCGATCGAGCGACGGACGTGGAGGTGATGCCAGCCGAGCATGTGGGCGAGCTCGATGACCTGGGCTTGGTGCTCGGCTTCGGTGGGGCCGATGCCGCGGGACTCGCGGTCAGCAGCGATGGAGCGGTCGAGACGGTCGGCGGCGCTCATCGGCGGGCCCTCAGCATCAACGTCGCGCCGAGCCAGAGAGCCCCGGCGCACAGCAGGGCGATGGTGTCGGCGCTCATCCGACGCGCTCCCGGCGGGCGATCTCCGCCGCGATCTGCCGCTGCAGATCACGCATCGCCTCGTCCTGCGTGTCGCCGTGGCCGGTGATCCCGGGCCACTCGTCGTCGTTGGCGCTCCACCCGTCTTCGAGGAAGCTCTGGCTGGTCGTCATCATGAGTCGGGCTCCTGATCGTCGAAGGGGACGAGCCGCTGCAGCTCGTCGGTCAGTTGCTCGCGTGCCTCGAGGTCGACGGCGCACACACGGCGCCAGCCGCCCGGCACGTCCACGAGCAGGGTCGGGACGCCGTGACAGGCGCACACGTGGGGCTGGTCGGCGGCGGGGGTCATCAAACGATCCGCCACACGATCGCCGCCCGCCCCGTGCGCGGCACCGGTCGGCGCTCACCGGAGTCGACGAGCAGCCCGTCCGCAACCAGTTCGCCTCTGCGCTTGATCACGGAGCCGGGGGTGAGGTGCGGGAGGAGGGCGCACAGCTCCGCGTCGGTGACACCGCGGGGCCGGTTGCGGTGGATGCTGAGCACGAGGTCACGGACCTGGGTGCG
>CAZMHG010000386.1:0-3615 GCA_964565975.1 uncultured Ilumatobacteraceae bacterium
CAGCGTCGGCTCGATCGGCCGCGAGTACAGCCACGAGATCACGCCGAGGGCGAAGAAGTTCTTGCTCCGCTCCGCGTCACGCGGCTTGACCCCCAGCGGCTCGGCGGCCTTCTGGGTGAGCGAGGTCATCGGCACCTGGACGAGCCGGTAGCCGTCGAGCGAGCCGTCCTCCAGCGGGTTGGCCGCGTAGCCGGCCTTCTCCAGGTCGCGCGGCTCGAAGTTGTCGCTGTTGACGATGAGCATGCCGTGCGGTTCGAGGCGGTGCAGGTCGGCCTTCAGCGCGGCTGCGTTCATCGCCACCAGCACACTTGGCGAGTCGCCCGGCGTGGTGATGTCGTGGTCGCTGATGTGGACCTGGAAGCTGGAGACGCCGTTCACGGTGCCCGCTGGGGCGCGGATCTCGGCCGGGTAGTCCGGGAAGGTCATCAGGTCGTTGCCGAACAACGCACTGGCATTGGTGAAGCGGTCACCGGTCAGCTGCATGCCGTCACCCGAGTCGCCGGCGAAGCGGACTACGACGCGCGAAATGCTCTCCGCTTCCCGCAGCCTGCGGTCAACGGTGTCAGTCATCTGTCTACCCCTCGCACTTTCAAGCCGTCGCCCTCGGCGGCTACGCCAATCACGCTAGCCTCGCGATCCTCGGCGGGCGACGTCGTTGGAGGACAGAACCGATGATCCGCAGGCCGATCCTCGCCGCCGTGGCTGCTGGCGCACTCGTCATCCCGCTCGTGCTGGCCGACCTCACCCGTGCCGCAGGCAGGCCGTTTCCGACGGCGCGTTCCACGCTCGGCGGCTGCACCGTGATGCCCCCGGACAACATGTGGAACACGCGGGTCGACACGATGCCGCTGCGCGCCAACTCGGCGGCGATCGTCGCCACGGTGCTCGCATCGGGCGGCGCCAACCTGCATCCCGACTTCAGCAGTAGGGCCTACGGCTACGGCATGCCCTACTGGGTGGTGCCGGCGACGCAGCCCAAGGTGCCGATCCGCTACGTGCTGTACGGCAGCGAGAGCGATCCCGGCCCGTTCCCGATCCCGCTGAACATCCAGCCGGAGGCCGGCGATCGGCACGTCATCGTCGTCCAGCAGACCACATGCATGCTGTACGAGTTGTATGGTGCGTACCGCTGCGGCACGGGTTGGTGCGCCAGCTCCGGGGCACGGTTCAACCTGCGGTCGAACGCCCACCGGCGGATCAACTGGACCTCGGCCGACGCCGCAGGCCTGCCGATCCTGCCCGGGTTGGCGCGCTGCGACGAGATCGTCGCCGGGCACGTCGACCACGCGATTCGCTTCACGGTCAGCCGGACGCGACGGGCCTTCGTCCTGCCGGCGACGCACGCCGCGTCGTCGATCACCAGCGCCAACTACCCGGCGATGGGCATGCGCTTCCGGTTGAAGAAGTCGTACAACATCACCGGGTTCACCGGCCAGGCGCGCATCCTGCTCGAGGCGTTCAAGAAGTACGGGCTCGTCGTCGCCGACAACGGCAGCAACTGGTTCTTCCAGGGCCAGCGCAACGGCTGGTGCTGGAACGACGACAACCTGAACACGCTCAAACGTGTCCCGGGCAACGCGTTCGAGGTGGTCGACAGCGGCCCCGTGCTGAAGTGGCCGTACAACCCGTAGGAGCCGGGCGGCTGGCCGGGCACGGCTAGGGTCGAAGCGTGGTCGACGCCCCAATGGCAGAGGGCACTCCCCGAGAGCGGTCCTCGGAGACGACACGGCGACGGATCCTTGATGCCGCAGCACAGCTGATCCACGAGCGCGGCATCAACATGCCGCTGCAAGAGGTGCGCGTCGCCGAGATCGTCCGCCAGCTGGGGATCAGCCTCGGTGCGGCCTATCGCATCTGGCCCCGTCAGGAGGACTTCCACCAGGACCTGGCGATCGTCCTGTCGTCGACCAGGACCACCGAACCGAACGAACCGGCGGCGATCGCGGCGACGCCGATCATGCTCGGCGGCGGCACGTGGGAGGACACGCTGCGTGCCGGCGCCCGCGCCCAGTTCGACGCGACGGTTGGCGACAACACGTTCGCCGCGCGGCTGGCCGTGGGTGCCGCGGCGTCGCGCAACCCGGTCATCCGCGAGGCCGGGCTGTCCCGGTACGTCGTCGCCTTCGACTCGTTCATCAGTCTGTACGGCGTCGTCCTGAACCACTTCGGTCGCCAGGTCCGCGAGCCGTGGACGCTGCAGAAGGCGGCGATGGCCCTCGCCGCGCTCGGCGAAGGGTTCGCCCTGCAGCAGGTGTACCAGCACGACATCGCCGGGCGCGAGGCGGCCCGCGAGGCCTTCGCCGAGGCGGTCGTCGCCGTGGCAACCGCGGCCACCACGCCCGCGACGCCGGGCGCGCAGGGTGCCGCCCGGAAGAAAGTTTCTTCCGGCTCCGGCGTCTTGCCGGCCCGCTGACCCTGCTTCACACTGGCCGTCCACTTCCCCACAACACGAAGGAGGACGGTCGCATGGCCACCCCAACCACCACCCCTCGCACGGCATCACGCCGCTGGTTCCACAAGGCGCTGGCGATGGCGACACTGTCCGCCTCGATCGTCGTCGGTGTCGCCCAGACGGAGTCGGCCTCGGCCGCGACCTGCACGACCCGGCGCTGCGCGGCCGATGCGGTGGTCGCCGAGCGCGTCGGCGGGCCGCTCTACGGCTACTACAAGGCACGGTTCCCCGAGCCGCAACTGGTGTGGAGCCACGACGGTTGCAGCGTCCCGTGGTGGCTCTCCTCGGTCACGACCTACGCCTACAGCAAGGTCTTCGTCCACTCCTGCGATCGCCACGACTTCGGCTACCGCAACTACGGCAAAGGCTGGAAGGGCGGCCCGAAGTTCGACCCGACCCGCTCGCGCAAGGACTCGATCGACTCGCGCTTCTTGGCCAACATGAAGGTCAACTGCGACGGCCTGAGCGTCTTCAACCCCCTCAAGATCGCCTGCAAGACCGTCGCCCAGGCGTTCTACACCGCCGTCCACGTGGGGGGCGACAAGGCGTTCTTCGGCTGAGGGCAGCCGGCACGCGACGCGGGGGTGGGCCCGTGACGGGCCCACCCCCTCGTTTGTCGTGCGAGCGGCATCCACGCCGCGGGCGTGTCCTACCGCATGATCGTGACGATCAGGCGCCGCCCTCGGTCAGGGTGACCGTGGTCGGCTGGTAGCCGGCGCCGTCGACGTCGACACCGGCCGCCTTGGCCTGCTTGAGCGCCTCGGTGACGATGTCGTTGGTCCACGACTCGGGATCCGGGGCCTTCGTCAGCACGGTCTGGCCGTCGAGGTTCTTGGTGCCGCTGGCGATGGCGATCGTGCGGTCCCACGCTGCCGTGTCGATCGTGCCGACGCCGCCGGTCGCCGCCGGCCAGACGAGCTTGTTGATCTCGTTCATCATCCACAGCTCGTGCACCGGACCGGACTTCGACCCGGCAGCCATGACGATGTCGCGGCACTTCTCGACGTTGTCGCGGCAGTACGCCCAACCCTGGATGCTGGCCTTGACGAAGGCGATCGCCTTGCCGCAGTACGCCGGGTCGGACAGCTTGTCCTGGTCGGCCCAGATGGCGTCCTGGAGCATGCCGACGCCTTCGTTCTCGTACGACACGACGTTCAGGTCCT
>CAZMHG010000387.1:0-3595 GCA_964565975.1 uncultured Ilumatobacteraceae bacterium
CGATCACGGCGGCGGCGAGGTCGCCGAGCGTCGACGGCCGCCGCGGGTCACCCCACGAGAAGTTGTCGAGCAGGGCCACCTTGTCCGGGTCGGCACCTGCGGCGACGACGTTGCGGATCGCCTCGTCGACCACCGCGTGGGCCATCCGCTCGGGGTCGATCATGCCGTACCACGGGTTGACGCCGATGCCGATCGCCACGCCGTAAGGGTCGTCCGGCTCGGCCAGGACCACGCCGTCGGCATGACCGTCGAGCAGCGCTCCGGTGAGCGGGCGCGCCAGGGTCGCGCCGCGGATCTCGTGGTCGTAGCGATGGATCACCGCCGCCTTGCTGGCGATGTTCGGATGCGCCAGCAAGCCCAGCAGCGTGTCCCGCACGTCGAGCGCGGCGAGGTCCACGGAGGTCGCCGGGCTGTGTCCCCGCGCCGGGGTCGGCCACACCGCGGCCATCGTGCGCTGCGGTTGACCGTCGTGCAGGAAGGCGGTGTCGAGGTCGACCACGATCAGCTCGCCATGGCGGACGACCAGCCGCCGATCACCGGTGAACCGGCCGAGGTCGGTGAGCTCGACGTCGTGGTGGACGCACAGTTCGCGCAGCGTGTCGAGCCGTGACGGGTGGACCGCGACCACCATCCGCTCCTGCGCCTCGCTCAGCCAGATCTCCCACGGCTGCAGGCCGGGGTACTTCAGCGGGGCGACCGCCAGGTCGACGTCGGCGCCGACACCTTCGGCCATCTCGCCGACTGCCGACGACAGCCCGCCCGCGCCGCAGTCGGTGATCGCGGTGAACAGCCCGCCGGCCTCGGCGAGCACGTCGATCACCAGCTTCTCGACGATCGGGTCGCCGATCTGCACGCTCGCTCCGGCGACCTCGCCCGTCGCCGCGTCCATCGTCCGGCTGGAGAACGTCGCGCCGCGGATGCCGTCACGTCCGGTGCGTCCGCCGAGCACCACGACCCGGTCGCCCGGATGAGGTCCCGTCAGTGCCGGCTGGTCTGCTGGCGCGACGCCGATGCAGCCGGCGTACACCAGCGGGTTGGCGGTGTACGCGGCGTCGAACAGCACGGCACCGGCGACGGTGGGAAGCCCGATCTTGTTGCCGTAGTCGGCGACGCCGGCGACGACTCCGTCCATGATCCTGGTCGGGTGGAGCACACCGTCGGGTGTCTCGGCCAGGTGCTGGGGCCCGAAGCAGAGGACGTCGGTGATCGCGATCGGGCGGTGGGCGGCGCCGATCACGTCACGGATCACGCCGCCGACACCGGTGTTCGACCCGCCGAACGGTTCCACGGCGCTGGGATGGTTGTGCGTCTCGGCCTTGAGCGCGATCGTGCGATCGGGCGTAAAGGCGACGATCCCTGCGTTACCGGTGAACGCGTTGATCACCCACGGCCGGGCGATCCGCTCGGTGCAGCGCCGCAGCTGGCCGAGGAGCGGATCCACGTGCGCGCCGCCGGGCAGGTTGAGCGTGGCACGAAAGGTCGTGTGCGCGCAGTGCTCGCTCCAGGTCTGGGCGACCATCTCCAGCTCGGCATCGTTCGGCGCCCTGCCGAGCCCGGCGAAGTGCGCCGCAACGGCGTGCAGCTGCGCCAGGTCGAGCGACAGGCCGCGCTCGTGGTTCAGCGCGAGCAGCTCGTCGTCGTCACGGCCGTCAAGCTCGAACTGCTCCACCAGCGGTGGCTCGCCGGCCGTGGGGTCGTGCAGGTCGATCGGCGCGTCGATCGACCAGCGCTCGATCACCGGATTGGCCAACACCTTGCGGATCACTCGGTTTAGCTCGTCCGCCGAGCGCACGCCGCGAACGGTGTAGCGCCTCCCGGCCGTGGCGTGCAGGGCGATGCCGCGAACGTGGCCGGCGCGCCCCAACGCCTGGCCCGGCGTGTCGGTCACCCCGTCGCGCGGCACGACGTCGACCACGTGCACGCCCGGTTCCGGGATGGCTGCGATGCCGTCGGGTCGATCCGCGTGCACCGCGGCGTGCACGACGGCGTGCGCAGTGAGCTGCTGGATCAGCGGGTCGGTGACGAGATCGCGCAACGGGCCGTCCAACGCCGTGTCGCTGAGGTACAGGTCGGCGACGCCGATCGTGAGGTGCGCCAGCCCGAGCGTGGCTGCCGCGCGGGTGAGACTGGCGTCGCGTGGGTCGTCGGCGCTGACCACGGTGTACAGGTGCGACGTCACCGCGCCACGGTAACGAGCGGTCCTCGGCAGGGTCCTGGACGGCGACGAAAAGTACAGCGGCAGGTGTCACGGGCGTGGAGCGTGTCGGGTTCCTACACTCGCTCGTGTGATCGACGCCTCGGCGCTGGCTGGGTTCGAGTTGTTCCGCGGCGCCGCGGCCGGCGATCTCGGACGGATCGTGGCCCGGCTGCGGCCGTTGCCGTTCGCCGCGGGTGATCTGCTGCTGCGCCAGGGCGAGCTGGACAACACCTTCCTGATCCTGGTCGAGGGGACCGTCCAGGTGATCCGCCACGACCCGGACGGCGATCGCCCGGTGGCGGTGTGCGGGCCGGGGTCGATGCTCGGCGAGTTGTCGCTGCTGCGCGGGGTGCCTCGGTCGGCCTCGGCTGCGGCGGCGACCGGCGGGCTGGCCCTCGCCGGGGACCATGGCGCGTTGGACGAGCTGCTCTCGGTGGACGCGGTGCACGAGTCGATCTCCGAGACGACCGCGCGACGCCTGGCCGAGCTCAGCCGGCCCGTGGCGATGCGCACCGAGCAGGGCGCCGAGATCACCCTGCGGCCGCTGTTGCGGTCCGACCGTTCGCAGTTCGCCGCCCGGGTCCGCAGCCTGCTGCCCGAGTCCCGGCGGCGGCGGTTCTTCACGTCCGGACCGCCGAGCGAGCGAACGATCGACCTGCTGGTGAACATCGACTACGTCGACCACTTCGCCTGGACGGCGGCGGTCGACGGCCGCGGGCTGGGCTCGGGGCGGTATGTCCGCTCGCACCAGGACCCCGATCATGCCGAGGTCGCCTTCGGCATCATCGACGAGTTCCACGGCCATGGCCTGGGCACGATGCTGCTCGGTGCCCTCGGGGCCGCTGCGGTCAACGCCGGGATCGAGGTGTTCACTGCCGAGGTGCTGGACGAGAACGTGCCGATGCGACGTGTCTTCGACAAGGCGGCTGCGGTGTGGTCGCGGGCCGACAGCGGTGTGATCGCCGCCCGGATGGAGGTCGAGGCGACGCGCGCGCTGATCACCGCGGCCGAGTGGGACGCGCTCGCCGCCGCGTCGCGCGACATCGTCACGGCTGCCGGCACGGCGCTCGCCCACCCGGGCCGCGACACGGACAGCGACACGGACAGCGACGCGTAGCGGCCGGTCGGGTCGGGCTACCAGGTCGCGGGGTCGCAGGCGTAATAGCGCAGGAACAGGTCGTACAGCGCCGGGTGGCGGTCGGCGAACGGGGTCGGCCGGCAGAAGAACGTCTCGGTCGCGACGGCGAAGAACTCACCGGGATCGGTGCCGGCGTAGTCGCGCAGCTCGGATGGCTCACCCCGGCGGACGGCCTCGTACTCGGCGGTGCAGACGCGCTGCCAGCGCACCCGGAGCGCGTCCGGGAGCTGGGTCGGCGTGCCGTTGGTCTGCCCGTCGTC
>CAZMHG010000388.1:0-2149 GCA_964565975.1 uncultured Ilumatobacteraceae bacterium
GCGAGCACCGCGCGCTCGTGGGTGGTCTCGACGCCGCCGATCGCCGACCGGACGCGAGTGGTGTTCGACGCGTTCGGCATCACCTCGAACACGTCCTGGTCGACCCACCAGACGATGATGTCGTCGAGCACGGACGCGTCCTGCTCGTCGAGAAGATGGGTGTACTGGGCGCGGCCCGGGGCGATCTTGGTGAGGTCGTTGGTCAGCGCCCATTGGAGTCGGTCGAGTGCGTCGGCGCCTTCGACACGCACCGTGCCGAGGTGCGAGACGTCGAAGATCACCGCGTGGGTGCGACAGGCCATGTGCTCGTCCAGCGTGCCGGCGGCGTAGGACACCGGCATCTCCCACCCGCCGAACGGCACCATCTTGGCACCGAGCGCGCGGTGGACCGCGTCGAGCGGGCTGTACTCCGGCGGAGCCGAGCTCATCGTCAGATCGCTCGGCGCGCCGGCAGCAGCGCAGCGGCGTTGGCCGCAGCTTCGTGCAACGACGTGATGGATGTGTCCAAGTCGTGCTTGACGCCGCCAAGCGCGAGCACGTTGAGCACGCCTTGGCCGCCGCGGCGCATCACGTCGAACAACTCCTCGCCGACGCAGACCATCACGTCGCCGCCGGAGATCACCAGATGTGCAGAGCCGATCTCGATGTCCACGTGCTCGCGCAGGTAGTGGAACGCCTGGCGGACGGACTCGAGCTTGATCCCCGCATCGAGCAAGCTCTTGATCACGCGTAGCTCCAGCAGGTCGCGGTAGCTGTAGCTGCGCCGGCTTCCAGAACCGCTGGCGTCGCACAGCGACGGGCGGATCAGGTCGGTGCGGGCCCAGTAGTCCAACTGGCGATAGCTGATGCCGACGATCTTTGCCGCACTCGTTCCGCTGTAACCCTCTTCGTGCTGGATGACCATCACGCTGCCTCCCTGCCCATCCCGGCGTCCGCATGCTCGCGAGCCGTCGGCCACAGTGCCGTAGTTACGTGCCTGTAACCGAAACCCTGACTCTACGGCTGAGGGTGGTGGCTGTCAACTTGAGACCGGCGTGCCGCACCGGGCGTGCTCAGCTCTCGAAGTCCTCGGGATTGACGTCGTCGAGAAAATCGCGGAACTGATCGAGGATCTCGGCGTCGTCGCCACCATCACCCTTGACTTGATCTTGATGCTCAACGTTGGTCTGCTCGTCGGGCACGCCCGCCGAGAGCAGGACCTCGGGATCGCCGAGGATCGGGACGGCGCGGCGGCGCACGGCGAGCGCGATGGCGTCCGATGGGCGGCAGGACACGATTCGCTGTCCCCCCGCCGTGGAGAGCACGAGCGCGGCGTGGAAGGTGTGCTCTTCGATCTTGGTGATCTCGATCCGTTCCAGCGTGGCACCGAGCGCGTCGAGCACGACGATCAGCAGATCATGTGTCAGCGGCCGCGGCGGGACCATGCCGGACATCGCGCTGTGGATTGCCGCCGCCTCGGTGGAACCGATCAGGATCGGGAGCAGTCGCTCGCCGTCGGCGTCGCGCAACAGGACGATGGGCGTATTGGATGCGGCGTCGACGCGGACGCCGATCAGCTCGAGCGGGATCACGCCCTCAACGTAGCGGCTTGGTCGGGGGGTGATGCCGCCGGTGCTCAGCTGTCGAGGTGGTGCTGCAGCGCGGCGTGTAGCAGCGCGGCACGCAGCTCGCCGCCAAGCTGGGCGAGCTGTTCGAGCATCGTGACGGCCTGGCGCCGGCTCTGCGGGTTGCGCTGGCGAAGGAACGGCATGACCATCTGCTCGAAGAGGCCGGACTCGCGGTCGACGGCCTGCTTCCACCCGCGCAGGTGGCGGGCCTCGACACCGAACGCGAGGAATCCTGCCGCCGCCTTGGCGACGTCGATCTCCTCGGCGCGGTAGCTGGCGCCGGCCGGCCGCGGCGCGAGCATGCCGAAGCCCTCGAGCTGGGCGAGTTGCGCCGGGGTGATCCCCGCCACGCGGCACAGGTCTGCGGCGCTTCCGGTGGTGCGATCGCCCTCGGACAGCGGTGCCATCTGGGCGACCGGCGTGGGGTCGCGCGGCGGGGCGAGCGCTGGCTCGGGTGCAGCCACCGGTGCGGGCTCGGGCGTCGGCTGGGTTGCGTGGTGCGCGGCGACGACCGACGTGGCGGCGCCGGTGGCAGTGACGAC
>CAZMHG010000388.1:2159-3577 GCA_964565975.1 uncultured Ilumatobacteraceae bacterium
CGCCGGCTCGGCCGGGGCATGCGCATCGCCAGGTTGTGCGGGACCTGATGCCGGATCCGGCGCCGGAGTGCGCTGGGTGGCACCCGTCGTGTCTGCGGGAAGGTTGCGGATCCCCCGCGGTGGGGTGAGCGCACCGCTCGGGTCGTCGATCTGGCCGTTCTCCAGGCGATCGCGGATCACCTTGAGCGGCAGGAAGTTCTCGCGCTGCTCGCGCAGGATCACCCGCAGGCGCTCGACGTCGACGTCGTAGAACTTGCGATAGCCCGACGGTGTCCGCTCAGGGTCGATCAGACCCTGGCTCTCGAGGAACCGGATCTTGGAGATCGTCACGTCGGGGAACTCCTCGAGGAGCAGACCGAGGACCTCGCCGATCGACAGGTACGGGCGATCCGCCAGTGTCATGCGTCGCCCCGGACGTAGAACAGCATCCGGAACTTGCCGACCTGCAACTCGTCGCCTGGGTGCAGAGCCGCGTGCTCGACGCGAGCGGCGTTGACGTAGGTGCCGTTCAGCGAACCGAGGTCGCGCAGCGAGAACGAGCCGTTGTCGCTGACGATCTCGGCGTGGCGACGTGACACGGTGATGTCGTCCAGCACGATGGCGCTGTCGGGGTGTCGCCCGAGGGTGGTCACACCGGGATCGATCGGCAACGTCTGGCCGATGGTCGGGCCGTTGCGCACGATCAGCGTTGCCTGGCCCTGGGCCAGGTCACCGACCGCGACCTGGACGTCGGCGCCCGGCGCATCGAGCAACGGGTCGATCTTGGCCAAGGTCAGCGTCTGGTCGGCGCGCACCTCGAGCGCAGCACCGCACGACGCGCAGAACGCCGATTCGGCAGCGTTCTGGTGGCCGCATTGATTGCAGAAGACCGACGACATGGGCCGAATACTCTAACCCTCGATCAGAGCCTGATAGCTGGCGGCGTCGAGGAGACCCTCCAGCTCGCTCGAATCGGCCACCTCGATCTCGCACAGCCACCCGTCGCCGTACGGGTCGTTGTTCAACAGCTCGGGCGTGCCCGACAACGTGTCGTTGACGGCCACCACCGTGCCGGTCACTGGCGCGTACACGTCGCTCACCGACTTCGTGCTCTCCACCTCGCCGAAGCTCTGGCCGGCGGTGACGGCCAGCCCGACCGCGGGCAGTTGGACGTAGACGACGTCGCCGAGGGCGTCCTGGGCGTAGTCGGTGATCCCGACGCGGATCCGTTCGCCGGAGATCGCCACCCATTCATGGTCCGAGCTGTACTTCAATTCCTGGGGGACCCGCATGGCCGCCACTCTACTCGGCGGGCGCGCAGCGACAGCCAACCGCCGGGCCGTACCCGGCGGGATGGCGTGCTAGCGAGTGAGTTGACGGATCCGCCGGGCGTACTCCTGCGAGACGCGCCGCGCCTCGCTCTCGCTGCTGCTCTCCAC
>CAZMHG010000389.1:0-3566 GCA_964565975.1 uncultured Ilumatobacteraceae bacterium
CTATTTTCGCTTCTAACTCCTAGATTTATTCCATACTAACAGCTGTAACAGCTGCAGTAATGCTCGCCTTTGCTGGCTCAGTAGCTGCTACAAACCCACCTGGCTCCAATGGTTCGTGCAACGCTGGGGACTTGTGCGTGACCAGTGGGGCGAGTGGAACGGGATCGTTTGCTGATATGCCTACTGCGATTGCCGACTATAGGGCCTATACATATGTTGGTACATCCACTTCGCTCCATGATAGCGTTAGCTGGTTCAACAACCGATGAACGGTGTCAGTCCATCTATACGGCGCCATCAACTACGACATCACGGTTCCCGGGGCTGGGATCTGTGCAAGAACTCTGGTGCTTCAGGCACTTGGGGTGCGGCACACGACAAGAAGCAGGATTCCCATAAAACAATCAACCATGCGCCAAATTGTTAGCACTGGCAGATCTAACGCCACGATGAGGTACCTCCTCGTAGCATTAGGCCTGATGATTGGGCTGGCTGGCTGTTCGGGTAGACGGGAGGGCGTGCAGGTGCCTTCGTCTGGCAGTGCAAGTTCCAGCACCATGGTCGGCGCGGATGACCAGACGTGGATAGGGCCCGAACCGCTTGGTGTGCTAGATCTTTCCGCGTCCGAGGCCATCGCCTACGCCAGAGCGTATGAGAGCGTGTTGATTCAGTGCATGAAAACGAAAGGTTTCGAGTACCAATCAACGATCCACGAGCTCCTAGATCACCCCGAGGTCCATCGGACCGTGGGGATTCTGACCATGGCCGAAGCCCAGAAGTACGGGTTCCACTCGCCCAATCCAGCCGTAACACAAAGCTCCGAGCAAACTCAAAGCCAGGACTACCTGAAGGCACTGATGGGCGACGATCAGGATCAACAAACGATCAACCTTGTTGGTCCGGATGGCCAGAGCACGGGTGAATCGCTGACACAAGGCGGATGCCTGCTCGTGGCTACCTTGACCACATACGGGCAAGGTGCCGAACTGGAGGTACAGCGCAATCAGTTGCAGAACCTACGAAAGGATGCCAGTGTGCGGGCCGCGTCAGATCCCCGGGTTGTCGCCTTGAACGCCGAATGGAACGGCTGTATGGCCAAAGCCGGCTACCAAGTCACCCACATGGGACAGGTTCACCAGCAATACACGGCGCCCGGTGATTCGCCAAGCGCGGAGGAGATCCACGTTGCGGTTCAGGACGTGACCTGTCGAGACTCGATTGACTGGAACCGTCGGTGGCTCGCCGTCTACTTCGCCACAGAGGTTCAGCTCCTCGAGCCATACCCTGACTTGTTGCCCACCTTCGTTCGAAACAGGGCTGCGGTAATCAGGCGTGGGCTGGGACTGGCCGGATAGAGCCCCCAGGGACTGCCGCGCGGCGACGGCGTTGTCGTGGCACGACCCGGCTCTGGACATCGACTGCACGATGCGGTGTTTGGTAACACAGCCCGGTGAACGCGTGCGACGTGTACTGGCTCCGTGAAGCTCGCCCCGCCGACATCGGCCGCGCCCGCCTAGCGTGGTCGGCCGGGCTATGGAGCGTGCGGGGGACAGGACAGCGATGGCGCCCGGCCGCATCCGGCCTGGCGGGTTCTTGGTGCCACCGATGGACATCGACGGGTTCCGCGACGGCTTGCGTACCATGGCGCCTGCAGCCGTGGCGCTTGGTGTCTGGGGCGTCGTCACCGGCGTGGCGATGGTCAACAGCGGACTGACCGTGTGGCAGGGCGTGCTGTTCAACCTGCTCGCCTTCGCCGGCTCTGCACAGGTGGCCACCAGCCCGATGCTGGTGTCGAGCACGCCGCTGCCGGTGGTGTGGGTGGCCGCCGCCCTGGTGAACATCCGATTCCTGATCTTCTCCGCAGCCACGTCACGATCGTTCACGCACCTGCCGCGGCGCCAGCGTCTGTTCGCCGCCTACTTCAACGGCGACGTGCCCTACGCGATGTTCTCCGGCCGGTTCGGCATCGGCGCGGGCGACGACTACCAGGTTGGCTTCTACTTCGGGATCACCGTCATCAACTACACCACGTGGCACGTGTTCTGCACCGTGGGCATCCTGCTCGGGAACCTCGCCCCGGCCAGCTGGGGGCTGGAGCTCGCCGCCGCGCTGTGCCTCCTCGCCGTGATGTTGCCGATGCTCGTCAACCGCCCGGCCGTCCTCGGCATGGTCGTCGCCGGGGTGGTCTCCCTCGCCGCCGTGCGCCTGCCGTTGAAGCTGGGACTGTTGGTGGCGATGGGGGCCGGGCTGGCGACCTGCCTGCTCGCCGAGACGTGGCCCGGACCCGGAACCGACCCCCCGCCGGAAACACCCGAGACGATGGTCCACGAATGACCTGGTACCTGATGCTCGGCTTCGTCGGCGTCGCCCTCGGGGCATTCATCTGCCGCTCGGTGTTCTTCGGCATCCCGGCCCACGTCGAGCTTCCCCCGCGCGTGGTCCGCGCACTGAAGTACGCGCCGCTCTGCGCGCTCACGGCGATCATCGCCCCGTACGTGTTCGCGCCCGATCACACGCACCTCGAGTTGACGTTCTCGAACCACCGGATCATCGCCGCTGCGGCAGCGGTGGGCGTCTACTACTGGCGGCGCAGCATGGCCTTGATGACCGTGGTCGGGCTGCTTGTGTTCACCGCGCTGCGCCTTGCCGGATGACGGTGCGACGTCTCGTCGGCCTTGCAGGACACCGTTGCCGTTTGCTGTAGTTAGTCTCAAGTAACTGACTGAGCGAAGGGGACCGCGATGCCCGACCAAGAACACACCTGGGACGTCGAGGCCGACGTCGTCGTGCTGGGCAGCGGAGGCGCCGCGCTCGTCGCTGCGCTGGCCGCGCATCATCACGGCGCGACGAACGTGGTGGTCCTGGAGAAGTCCGGCATGGTCGGCGGGACGACGGCGATGTCGGGCGGGATGCTGTGGATCCCGCTCAACCATCATCAGGCCGAGCACGACGTCGAGGACTCGTTCGACGACGTCGTCGCCTACCTCGACGCGATGGCACCCGGTCTGCTCGATCCGGACACGGTGTCCGGCTTCCTCGAGGGTGGCCCGGAGATGGTCCGGTTCCTCGCCGACCACACGCCGGTGCGCCTGCGTCTGTTCACCGGCTTTCCCGACTACCAGCCGAACCTGATCGGGGCCAAGCCGCATGGCGGTCGATCGCTCGACCCCGAGGCCTACCCGTTCGACGAGCTCGGCGGGGCCGCTAGCCGGGTCAACCCGCCGAAGGCCGGGCTGCCCAAGCTGACCAGCCGGATGGAGGACTACTACGGCGAGATCGGCCCGGAGGAGCTGGAGCGCCGCCGCACCCACGACTACCGCGGGCAGGGTCAGGCACTGATCGGTTCGCTGTATCGCGGCCTGCTCGACCGTGACATCCCGGTGCACTTCGAGACCCGCGCCCGCCAACTGGTGACCGAGGGACGGCGGATCGTCGGCGTCGTCGCCGAGCGCAACGGGGGTGAGCTGCGCTACCACGCACGCAAGGGCGTGATCATCTGCACCGGCGGGTTCGAGTGGAACGAACAGCTCGTCAAGGCGTTCCTGCGCGGCCCGATGACCGGACCG
>CAZMHG010000390.1:0-3545 GCA_964565975.1 uncultured Ilumatobacteraceae bacterium
GCAGCGCCCCGAGGTGTGCGCGGGAAGCGTCGCCCCCGCTTGGCTGGAGCAGCTCGCCGGCACGCCGCAGGTGGCCACCCCCGATGCGGTAGCCCTGCTCGTCGCCGCGGTCGAGGCCTACGAGGCCGACCGGGCGCTGGCCCAGGACGCGTTCTACGCGACGGCGGCGCGCGGCCGCCCCGAGGCACCCGAGGACCTCGGCGCGCGGATCGAGCTGCGCTACGCCGACGTGAGCTACCGCCTGCAGGTCGACCGCACCGGACCACGAGACTACTCGATCACCCACGCGGGCACCGTTGCCGACGTCCAGGTCGATCTGCTCAACGAGTTCGAACGCCGGATCACCTGCCGCAGCCGCCGCCACCGGGCGATCGTCACCAGCATCGACGCGACGTTCTCCGTCGAGCTCGACGGCGTCGCCCATCACCTCGAACGCCGCGACGGCACCGTGGTGCGCGCCGGATGGCCGGCGCTCGTCGTCGCCGCGCTCGTCGAGCCTGGCCAGTCGGTCCAGGCCGGCACACCGATCGCCGTGCTCGAGTCGATGAAGATGGAGACCGTGGTCACCGCGCCGTTCGCCGGCGAGGTGGTCGCCGTGTCGATCACGCCGAACACGCAGATCGAGCGAGGCGCTCCCCTGGTGCGCATCCGCCCGGCGGCCAACCCGGCGCACGCCGAGCCGCGCCAGCCCGTCGATCTGGATGGTCTGGAACGCCGCGTCGACTTCACCCGCAAGCCGTGCGACCGTGTCTACGGCCCCCTCGGCGACTACCTGCTCGGCTTCGACCTGACCCCGGACACGCTCCACAAGCTGCTCACCCAACAGCGCCGTCTGGCCGAGATCGCCGAGCCGGACGACCGCAGCCTGCTGGCCTGCGAGGACGGGCTGATCGACATCTACAGCGAGCTCGGCGCGCTGTACCGCCCGAAGACCGAGGGCGCTCCGGACGACGACCTGACCCCTGCCGGCGTGTCCGGTGAGAACACCCAGGAGTACCTCGTCGCCTTCCTGCAATGGCTCGACGCCGACCGCGTCGGGCTCCCCGGCGCCTATCGCGCCCGCCTGCTCACCGCGCTCGGCCGGTACGGGGTGCACCGGCTGGACCGCACACCGGAGCTGGAGACCGCGCTGATGTGGTTGTTCCGCTCGCTCGGCCGGGTCAACGAACTGGGGGCCGTGATCACCGCGATCCTCGAACGACGCCTGGCCAACCGCGCCGCCCTGGTAGGGATCGCCCCGGCAGAGACACGGGCCAGGCTCGGCCGGCTGGCGGCGGCGACCGACGGCCGCCAGCAGGCGATCGCCGACCTCGCCCGCGACGTCGCCTTCCACTACTTCGACGAGCCGCCGATGCAAGCGGCGCAGGACGAGCTGCTGGCCGAGATGAAGGACCGCCTCGCCGCGCTCGGCGATGCGGTCGGCGACGATCGCACCCAGCACGTGGACCGGCTGGTGTGGTGCCCGCATCCGGTGCGCGGCCTGCTGCTCGAGGCGTGGCGGTC
Source organism: uncultured Ilumatobacteraceae bacterium (assembly GCA_964565975.1). Taxonomy (GTDB): domain Bacteria; phylum Actinomycetota; class Acidimicrobiia; order Acidimicrobiales; family Ilumatobacteraceae; genus JAKOUY01. The sequence continues at coordinate 1,504 of CAZMHG010000390.1, forward strand.
GGCGACCAACGACCGGCTGCGCGACGGCGTCCTGGAGGTCCACCTGCGCCGCTACTACCGGATCCGCGACCTGGCCGACCCGGTGTTCGTCTCCGCCGGCGACAACCGCCTGCTCACGTGCGACTACGTCCACGAGGACCGCGCCGTCACCGTCGTGGTCGCATACCTCGCGCTGGCGGATCTCGATGCCTTCGCCGCGGCCGCGGCGCCGACGATCGAGGCGATCACCGCCGAGCGGTCGGTGACCCTCGACCTGGTCACCTGGGCACCGGGCGAGACGACCCCGATCGAGGAGCTTGCCGACCAGCTCCGCCGGCGGCTGCAGCTCTTGGATCTCGGCCGGGTGGTGAACCGCACCGACGTCACGGTGACCAGCGACGACGGGAGCCCCGACGAGCACCTGCGTACGCAGAGCGTCACGTTCCGCGCCGCACCCGACGGCGAACTGGTCGAGGACCCGCTCTACCGGAACCTGCACCCGATGCTGGCCAAGCGCCTGGAGATCTGGCGCCTGTCGAACTTCGAGCTGCAACGCCTGGCCTCGCCGGAGGACGTCTACCTCTTCCTGGGCGTCGCGCGCACCAACCCGAAGGACCGCCGGCTGTTCGCCCTCGCCGAGATCCGCGACCTGGTCCCCTCGGTCGACGCCGAGACCGGCACGACCACCTACCCGCGCTTGGAACGCACCGGGCTGCTCGCGCTGGCGGCGATGCGGACCGAGCTCGGCCGCTTCGCCGCCGTCGACCGGCCGTCGATCAACCGGATCGTGCTTGCCGTGCATTCGCCGTGGACCGTTCCGGTCGAGGACCGCGCCGCGCTCGCCGCCCGCTTCGCCCCGCTCGCCGCCCGTGCCGGGCTGGAGAAGGTGGTCGTCAAGGTCCAGATCCCCGATGCGGGCGCGCCCGAGGGCCTGCGCCCTGCGGTGCTGCACTTCGAGCGTGTCGGCGGCTCGGTGATCGTGCGCGAGGACACCGCCAGCGACCGCCCGGTCAGCCCGATCAGCGCGTACAAGCAGAAGGTCCTCACCGCAGCGCGGTTCGGATCGCCGTACCCGTACGAGATCGCCAAGCTGTTCACCCAGATCGGCGAGCGCCGGCCCGGCCTGCCGGCGGATCGCTTCGTCGAGATGGACCTCGGCGACGACGACGAGCTGGTCCCCGTCGACCGGGCGCCGGGCAACAACGTCGCCCACCTCGTCGTCGGGCTGATGATCAACCACACCTCCGTCGTCCCCGAGGGCGTGCGACGGGTGGCGATCCTGTCCGACCCGACCCAGGGGCTCGGCAACCTGGCCGAGCCGGAGTGCCGGCGGATCAACGCCGCACTGGCCTACGCCGAGGCGCACCGGCTGCCGGTCGAGTGGTTCGCGGTGTCGTCGGGCGCGCTGATCGCGATGGACTCCGGCACGGAGAACATGGACTGGATCGCCCTCACACTGCGGCGGCTGATCGAGTTCACCCAGCGCGGCGGCGAGGTCAACATCGTCGTCACGGGGATCAACGTCGGCGGCCAGCCGTACTGGAACGCCGAGGCGACGATGCTGACGCACACCCGCGGCATCCTGGTGATGACGCCCACGTCGGCGATGGTGCTGACCGGCAAGCAGGCGCTCGACTTCAGCGGCGCGGTGTCGGCCGAGGACAACTTCGGCATCGGCGGCTACGACCGGGTGATGGGACCCAACGGCCAGGCGCAGTACTGGGCCCCGTCGTTCGCCGACGCCTGCCGCCTGCTGCTGCGCCACTACGACCTGACCTACGTCGTGCCCGGCGAGCGCTTCCCGCGGCGACGTCCCACGGCCGATGCGGACACCCGCGACGTGCGCACCAGCCCGCACGCGGTGCTCGCCGACAGCCCGTTCACGACCGTGGGCGACGTGTTCTCCGCCGAGCTGAACCCGGAGCGCAAGCAGCCCTTCGACATGCGCTCGGTGATGCGCGCCGTCGCCGACACCGACAGCGAGCCGCTGGAGCGCTGGCGTGTGCTGCGCGACGGCGACACGTCGATCGTGTGGGACACGACCGTCGGCGGCATCCCGGTGT
>CAZMHG010000391.1:0-3537 GCA_964565975.1 uncultured Ilumatobacteraceae bacterium
CAGTGCCGAGTGCGCCGGCCGCTCGCCGCCGGCGGTGGCGTCGATGTTCAGCGAGTCGATGCCCACGAGCGCCGCGCCCCCGGCGACGAGCACCACGACGGCGTCCGGGGCCAGGTACGGATGGTCGTGGTGCAGATAGCGCGGCGTGCCCCAGTGATCGGACCACCCGGTGTGGAACAGGACGGCGGCGTGCTCGACGTGGAGGTCGCCGAGCACGCCGGCGTCGATCGACTGGGCACCGGCAGGGACGTGCACCACCACGAGTGGCAGGTCGGCGCAGCGTTCCAGCGGCAGGCCGGTGAGGTCGTGGCCGTCGGGGTAGCGGTGGAACGGCGTGTCCAGGTACGTGCCGGTGTTGCTGCACAGCTCGATCGTCCCGATCGCGAACTCGGTGCCCGCGGCGTACCGGCCGCGGCTCTCGGCGTGGGTGAACACCGACCCGAGCCGGGGCACCGGCAGCCCCGGGTAGGTGACCAGTCCGTCGGTGATGTCGTGGCTGAGGTCGACCAAGCGCATCCGCCGACCGTAGCGGCGCCGGCGCAGGCCCGGCTTGTAGATTCGGCCGGTCCGAGCCGACCGACGTGGGGGTGCCGTGGAGCCAGCAGAGAGCCCGCAACCGGCGGTCCGTGTAGGCATCGTCGGCACCAGCTGGTGGGCCGATTCGATGTACCTGCCGGCGCTCGCTGACCACCCGCGGGGACGGATCACCGCCGTCTGCGGCAGGGACGCGCAACGCGCCCGTACCTTCGCGCAGCGGTGGGGTGTGCCGCACGTGTTCCCCGATTGGCGGGCGATGATCGACGCCGGCGAGCTCGACGCGGTCATCGTCGCCTCGACCAACGACACGCACTACGAGATCACGATGGCCGCGTTCGAGCGTGGCCTTGCCGTGCTGTGCGAGAAGCCCGTCGCCCTCAACGCGGCCGACGCGGCGGCGATGGCTGCGGCGGCGCGCCGCGCCGGGGTGACCACCATGGTGCCGTTCACCTACCGGTACATGCCCACGAACCAGTACGTGAAGTCGCTGCTCGACGACGGCTACATCGGGACCCCGTACTCGTTGAACATGAGGTACTTCACCGGCTACGGCCGCGACCCGGCGTACGTCTGGCGCTTCGATCCCGAACGGGCGGGGTCGGGCATCCTCGGTGATCTCGGGTCGCACTGGGTGGACATGGCCCGCTGGCTCCTCGGCGAGGTCACGGCGATCAGCGCGTCGACCTTCCGGTTCGTCGATCGCGCGGCGCGGCCCGACGGGTCGCAGTACGAGCCGGCCGAGGACTCGGCGCTGATCACGGCGCGGTTCGCCAGTGGTGCGGTCGCCAGCCTGCAGGTGAGCGCGGCCTGTCACGAGGGCGGGCCGTTCGGGCAGGTCCATGCACTCGACCTGCACGGGTCGGCAGGCACGGTGCACACGTACACCGACTGGGACCGCCGCCAGGAGGTGTTCGGCGTGCGCGCCGGCGAGGCGGGACCTGCATCGCCGCTGACGATTCCCGACTCGTTCTGGGCCGGCGGGCCTCGGGAGCGCGTGCACGACACGTACCGGCACGTCTTCCGTCGCACCGAGGCGATGACCCGTGGCTGGGTCACCGCTGTCGCCGAGCGCCGCCCGGTCGAACCCGACCTGGCGGCCGGTGCGCGGGTCCAGGCACTGATCGAAGCGGCGCAGGCCAGCGCGGCCGACGACGGTCGATGGCAGCCGACGCCGCTCCCGACGCTCCCGACGTGACCGGCTCGCCGTGGCGTGTCACAGGTCCCGGCGGCCGGCCCGTACGATGCCAGGCGATGCACCTCGATGTCGCCAACCTGCGCGCCGCGTTCCCCTCGTTGTCGTCGGGGATCGCCCACTTCGACGGGCCGGGCGGCACCCAGACCCCGGCGGTCGTCGGCGAGGCGATCGCCCGGACGCTGACCGGGCCGCTGTCCAACCGCGGCACCGGCATCGCCAGCGAGCAGAACGCCGAGGACGCCATCTCCGGATTCCGTCGGGCGATGGCCGACCTGCTCGGGTCCTCGCCGGACGGGATCGTCTACGGGCGCAGCGCCACCCAGATCACCTACGACTTCTCCCGCCACCTGGCCAAGTCGTGGACGCCAGGGGACCGGGTCGTCGTGTCGCAGCTGGATCACGACGCCAACGTGCGCCCATGGGTGCAGGCGGCGCACGCGGTGGGTGCCGAGGTGCGCTGGCTGCGACTCGATCCGGCGTCCGCCGATCTCGACCTGGACGAGCTCGACCAGGTCGTCGACGGCCGGACCCGGCTGGTCGCCGTGACGGGGGCGTCGAACCTGCTCGGGACCCGGCCGGCGGTGGCGCGCATCGCCGCACGGGCGCACGAGGTCGGCGCGCTGGTCTACGTCGACGGGGTGCACCACACCGCGCACACGGCGGTCGACGTCGCCGCACTCGGTGCCGACTTCTTCGTCTGCTCGCCGTACAAGTTCTTCGGACCGCACTGCGCCGTGCTGGCCGCCGACCCGGCGGTCCTCGCGACGCTGTCGCCGGACAAGCTGCTGCCGTCGACCGACGACGTGCCCGAGCGGTTCGAGTTCGGCACGTTGCCCTACGAGCTGATTGCCGGCGCCACCGCGGCGGTCGACTTCATCGCCGGATTGGCCGCGGCCGGCGAGGCCGCGCCCGATCGTCGCTCGCGCCTCGTCGCTGCGCACCATGCGATCGACGCGCACGAGCGGCGCCTGCGCAGCCGGATCGAGGACTGGCTGCTGGCCCGGGCCGACGACCTGACGTTGCACTCGGTTGCTGCCGATCGCACGCCGACCCTGTTCTTCACGCTGCACCGCCGCGACGCCGACGAGGCGTACCGCTTCCTGGCCGCCCGGCAGGTGCTGGCCCCGTCCGGCACGTTCTACGCCTACGAACCGTTCCGCGCCCTCGATTGCCCGGTGGATGCCGGCGTCCGCGTCGGCCTGGCTCCGTACAACGACGACGACGACGTGGATCGCCTGCTCGACGGCCTCGACGCGTTCCTGGCGAGCTGACCCGCCGGCGGCGGTCAGGCCGGGTCGCGGTCGCTGCCCAGCGACCCGCCGGCGAACCAGGTGGCGAACCGCGGTTTGGCCGCCGAGGCGACCAGCTCGACGATCAGGCCCGACGGCGGCGCGACGTAGGCGAAGCCGCCGTACCCGTCCTCGGGGCCGAGCGCCGCGGCGGCAACGTGCCAGCCGGCCGATTCGAACAGGGCGACGTCGGCGGGGATGTCGTCGGACCACACGCCGACGTGGTGCGCCCCGCGGTGCGTCGCCGGGTCCCACACCGAGCCGGGCGAACCGTGCAGCAGCTCGATGTGCTGGGGCCCTTCGCACGAGTAGACGAACGTCAGCGCGACATGCGCCAGGCCGCCGGCCGGCGTCCACACGGACCGTTGCGCGGTGTGCTGGACCCGTGCCCACGTCAGCCCGAGCGACCCGCCGATCTCGTCCATCGCCGCGTCGACGTCCGGGACGAGCATGCCGATGTGGAACAGCTGTTGGTAGTCGAACATCGGTGCCCCCGGAGTGTGCGAGTGTCGTGTC
>CAZMHG010000392.1:0-964 GCA_964565975.1 uncultured Ilumatobacteraceae bacterium
GAGGAGATCGCCAAGTACCGCGCGGCGCGCCGGATCTGGGCGCGGTGGATGAAGGAGCGCTACGGCGCCAAGGATCCGCGGTCGATGCAGCTGCGCTTCCACTGCCAGACCGCGGGGGTGTCGCTGACCGCCCAGCAGCCCGAGGTCAACATCGTTCGCACGGCGATCGAGGCGCTGGCCGGCGCGCTCGGCGGCGCGCAGTCGCTGCACACCAACTCGATGGACGAGGCGCTGGCGTTGCCCACCGAGAAGTCGGCGCGCATCGCCCTGCGCACCCAGCAGGTGATCGCCTACGAGACCAACGTGGCGCACGTGGCCGACCCGCTCGGTGGGTCGTACTTCCTGGAAGCGTTGACCGACGAGATGGAGCGCCAGGCCGAGGAGCTGTTCGCCGAGCTCGATCGCATGGGCGGCGGGTCGATGCTCGAAGGCGCGATCACCGGGATCGAGGAGAACTGGTTCCAGGGCAAGATCGCCGATTCTGCGTTCGAGCTGGAGAAGCGGCTGAACAACGGCCGGCGGGTCACCGTCGGGGTCAACGGCTACACCGAAGGCAACGACGAGGACCAGATGGAGCTGCTGGCGATCACCTCCGAGGACGAGCTGCGCCAGCGCAAGCGCCTCGACCAGGTCCGTCTCGACCGCGACCAGGCGGCCGTCGACGCCGCGCTGGCCCGCGTGGCCACCGACGCCGCCGACCCGGCGGTCAACCTGATGCCGGCGTTGATCGACGCCGTCAAGGTGTACGCGACACTTGGTGAGATCATGGGCACGATGGAGCGCGAGTTCGGCCGGTACGTGGAAGTGCCGGTGATCTGATGGCCGGCGAACGGATCCTCATCGCCAAGGTCGGCCTCGACGGCCACGACCGCGGCATCAAGGTGGTCGCCCGCATCCTGCGCGACGCCGGGTTCGAGGTGATCTACACCGGTCTGTTCCAGACACCGCAGACCGTGGCTGCGGC
>CAZMHG010000392.1:974-3537 GCA_964565975.1 uncultured Ilumatobacteraceae bacterium
CACCACCGCGGCCAGCACGAGGGCCGGCGGCGCGACGAGGACGTCGACGCGATCGGTCTGTCGATGCTGTCCGGTGCGCACATGACCCTCGCGCCGCTGGTCGTGCACGAGACCCGGGCCCGCGGCCTGGACGTGCCGGTGATCCTTGGTGGCATCGTCCCCGACGCCGACCGGCCGGCACTGGCCAAGGCCGGGATCAGCACGGTGCTGACGCCCGGTGCGACCAGCGACCAGATCGTCGCCGAGGTCCGCGCCGCGCTCGACCACGCGGCGGCGTCCGCCTGACCGCGCCGCGGCGCGCTCCACGGATGAGCAGATCCCCGTTCGACCTGAGCGGGCGGATCGCCGTGGTCACCGGCTCGACCCGCGGCATCGGTCTGGCGCTGGTACGCGCGCTGGCCGAAGCGGGCGCCGAGGTGGTGGTCAACGGACGCGACCACACGGGCACGGACCGCGTCGCCGGCGAGCTGCGCGCCGCCGGGCTGGCGGCTCATGCCCGGGCGTTCGACGTGTGCGATGCCGCCGCCGTGGACGACGCCGTGGCGGCGATCGAGTCCGCGATCGGCCCGATCGAGATCCTGGTCAACAACGCCGGCATCCAGCGTCGCGCCCCGTTCCTGGAGTTCCCCGTCGACGACTTCCGTCACCTGCTCGAGGTCAACCTGGTCGCTGCGTTCACCGTGGGGCAGGCCATCGGGCGGCGGATGGCCGAACGTGGCCACGGCAAGATCGTCAACATCTGCTCGGTACAGTCCGCGCTCGGCCGGCCGACCATCGCGCCGTACGCGGCGACCAAGGGCGGGCTGAAGCTGCTGACCCGTGGGATGTGCGCCGACCTCGGCCCGCGCGGCATTCAGGTCAACGCCCTCGCTCCCGGCTACTTCGCCACCGAGCTGACCGCCGCGCTCGTCGCCGACGCGGAGTTCTCCGCCTGGGTCGCGGCGCGCACGCCGGCCGGGCGCTGGGGCCAGGTGGGCGAGCTCGGCGGCGCAGCGGTGTTCCTTTCCAGCGAGGCGAGCAGCTTCGTCAACGGGCAGATCCTGTACGTCGACGGCGGGATGACGGCGGTCGTCTGAACATGCCGGTGTTCCACGGCGCCGGCCGCGGCCCGGGCCGATCGGACGAGGGCGGGAGCGATGACGGTTCGCGTGACCACCTGGTGATCCTCGGCTTGATGGGGGTCGGCAAGACGACGGTCGGCGCGGCCGTGGCGGCACGGCTGGGTCGGCCGTTGCACGACTCCGACGCGGCGATCGAACGCCTGCTGGGCATCACCGGGCGAGCCCTCGCCGCGCGCGACGGGGTCGGGCAGCTGCACCGCGTCGAGGAGGCCGTCCTGCTCGGCGCGCTGGCCACCGAGCAACCTGCGGTGATCACCGCCGCCGGCTGGACCGTGGAGTCGGCGGTGTGCCGCGCGGCGATCCGGCACCGGGCACGCACCGTGCTGCTGCGCCTTCCGCTCGACGAGATCCATCGCCGGCAGGCCGCCGGCAACCACCGCCGGCCGATGCCCATCGCGGAGCTGGCGGGGCTGGCTGCCCGGCGTGAGCCGCTGTTCGCCGAGCTCGCCGAGGTGAGCGTCGACGCGGCGATGCCGCCTGGCGTGCTGGTCGACGAAATCCTCGCTGGGCTGGCGTAGACGCCCAGCCGGTCAGCGCGCTACATCCGCCGCGCCGGCGGCCGACCCGGCGAGCGTGGCGTCGAGCGCAGCCAGAGCGGCCGCCACGTCGCCGACCTGGATCGCCGTCCACCCGGCGAGGCGTGCACCCTCGACGTTGGCCAGGAAGTCGTCGAGGTACACGATCTCCTCGGCCGCGCAGCCCATCCGCGCCGTGGTCAGCTCGTAGATCTCCGGTTCTGGTTTGCGGCAGCCGACCTCGGACGAGTCGATGACCTCGTCGAAGATCGAGAAGTCGACCGCACCCTCCAGCACCGGGCGGAACTCGACGAAGCTGTTGGTCAGCAGGCCGACGCGATATCCCCCGGCCTTCAACGTGCCGATCCGGTCGATCACCTCGTGGTGCACGTCGAACACGCCGTCGAGGAGGATGTCCATCTCGTCTCCGTGCAGGTCGATGCCGGCGGCCTCGGCGAACGGGCGGACGTGGACGTGCATGTTCTCCAACGTCATCTCGCCGCGCTCGCAACGGTGCCACGGATGGTCGTCGGTCGAGTACTCGCGCGGTCCCATCAGGACGTGCAGCAGATCTTCCATCGGCACGTCGTGACGCTCGGCCAGCTCGTGGATCTTGGTCGTGATCGGGGTGATCAGCACGCCGCCGAAATCGAACACGACGGCGGAGTAGGAACGCTGCACGGGACCTCCAGGAATCGAGCGGGGCAGGGGGTTTCTTTATACTGGCTACAACATACGTCGCGGCCACGAGCGGATGAATCGATGGTGAACAGGCCACCTCGGCGCCCCTGACCGGCGACTCGAGGAGCCCCCGTGACCGTCGCAGCATTCCCCAACGTCTTCCGGCCGATCACCGTCGGCACCTTGCACCTCGACCACCGCCTGGTCGTGCCACCGCACGGCGGCGGCAACGGCAACCTGATGGGC
>CAZMHG010000393.1:0-3535 GCA_964565975.1 uncultured Ilumatobacteraceae bacterium
ATCTTGGCGTCGTACCACGGCACGGTCTCGACGATCTTGGCGGTGCAGATCAGCGCGCCCTGCTCGCCGTGCAGGAACTGCGACAGCATCCAGTTGCGACCCTCGACGTTGAAGTTCAACCACTCCTTGTCGGCCCACGTCTCGACCGGCGTGCCGATGTACACGTTGGGGTCCACGCCCAGGCCGAGCAGCTCCATGTCCTTGGCCACACAGGCTTCGACGTCGACGTCGGTGGTCCAGGGCAGATCGGTGGTGCTGTTCCACTGACCGGTCTTGGCCTTCTCGTACAGCTTGTGCAGGCCCGGGCGGGCCATCGAGTAGTCCCACGAGAACAGCGTGTCGCGGTTGGCGTTGACGTGATGCTCGACGTCGTTCGGGTCGGTGTTGGGGATCGCCAGGATCGCCTCGATGTCGTTGATCTCGGACCGGCCGATGAGCGCGCTCAGTTCCTGGTTGCTGTGTTCGGTGATGGTCATGACATGGCCTCCTGGCGGAATGCGGGTAGCACGTGAGCGTGGATGAAGTGGCTGGCCGACACCGGGTCGGCGAGGTCGACGTATCGCGACGGGGCGAGGAAGTAACTGAGCACCAGACGGGTCAGCAGCTCGACCAGCCGCAGGCTGTCCTCGTGGTCCAGGTAGGCGTCGGCGAGCGGAGCGAGGTAGTGCGTGCCGGCGGCGATGATCTGCGGCAGGCCGTCGACGGTGAGGCTGCGCATCGTCTCGCCCGGCTGCGTGGCGAGCATGATCGAGAGGTGCTCGTCGGAACGCAGTTCGGTGGTCGCCGCGACGACCACCCGGACGAGCGTGTCCTCCAGACCGTCGGCGCCGGCCAGGGCGGTGAACAGCCGGGAGAAGAAGCTCTCCAGCTCACGCTGGCGCAGGGCCTCGCACAACGTGTCCTTGCCGCCCGGGTACAGGCGGTAGAGCGTGGCGCGCGAGACACCGGCTTCGGCAGCGACGTCGTCCAGGCTCAGCTTGGAGATGCCGAAGCGTTCCGTGCAGCGCTTGGTGGCGTCGAGGATCCGGTCGGCGGCCAATGACACTCATGAGACGATAAGACGGTTCCGTCTCACTGTCAATGGCGGATGTCACAACCGTCCGGCGTCGATGATCCGCTGCAGGAAGGCGCGGGTCCGCTCCTCGCGCGGGTTCTCGAAGAGCTGCTCCGGCGGGCCCTCCTCGTGAATCACGCCCTGATGCAGGAAGCAGACCTTGGAGGAGACCTCCTTGGCGAAGCTCATCTCGTGGGTGGCGAGCATCATCGTCATCCCCTGCGCGGCCAGGTCGCGCACGATCGCCAGCACTTCGGCGACCAACTCGGGGTCGAGCGCGGAGGTGATCTCGTCGAGGAGCAGCAACCGCGGCTCCATCGCCATCGCCCGGACGATGGCGACGCGCTGCTGTTGCCCGCCGGACAGCCGATCGGGGTACTCCTTGGCCTTGGCGTCCAGCCCGATCCGCTTGAGCAGCGCGACGGCACGCTCCTCGGCGAGTTCCTTGGGCAGGCGGAGCACCTTGACGGGGGCGAGCGTGATGTTCTGCATCACCGTCATGTGCGGGAACAGGTTGAAGCTCTGGAAGACGATGCCGACTTCCCGCCGCAGCGCGTCGACGTCGACGCCGCGCCCGCTGACCCGGTCGCCGTCGAGCCGGATCTCGCCGCCGTCGACCACCTCGAGCGCGTTGATGCATCGCAGCAACGTGGACTTGCCGCTGCCCGATCCGCCGATCAGCGTGACGACCTGATGCTCGTCGACGTTCAGCGAGATCTGCTGGAGGACGTGGTTGTCGCCGAAGACCTTGTCGACCTGGTCGACTTCGAGGAAGTGCATCACGTCCCCCCTTGGGTGCGCAGCTTCTGCTTCCTCAGGACGTAGTCGAGGTACCGGGTGAACGGGATGGTGACGATCAGGAACATCAGCGCCGCCATCGTGTACGCCGTGAGCGACCCGACCGAGTTGTTCATGAACCGCGCCTGGCCGACCACGTCGATGATGCCGAGGGTGCTGATCAGCGAGGTGTCCTTCTGCAGCCCGATGAAGTCGTTGAGCAGCGGCGGACCGATCCGGCGGACGGCCTGCGGGACGACGACGTGGCGCAATGTCTCGAAGTGGCTGAGACCGAGCGAGCGCGCCGCGGCGGTCTGGCTCCAGTGGACCGACTCGATCCCGGATCGGTACACCTCGCTGACGTATGCGCCGTAGGTCAGCGACAGGGCGAAGATCGCTCGCTGCATGTCGGACATGCCGGCCAGCCCGGGCACGTGCGCCTGACGCAGCCCGAGCCCGACGAGGAGGATCACGAGGAGGCTGGGAAAGCCGCGGAACACGTCGACGTACGCGGTGGCCAGCCAGCGCAGCGGGGCGCATGCACCGCCGGGCAGCAAGCGGATCACGGCGACGATCAGAGCCCAGACGAGGACGATCAGCTCGGCCCAGATGAACACCTGGATGTTGATCCAGAAGCGCTCGATGAGCAGGCGCCAGGCATCGCCCGAATACAGCAGGCGATGACCGAAGAACACCCGCCGGACGGCGCCGTCGTGCGCCTGGACGAGCCAGATCAGCCCGCCGATGACGTAGACGGTCAGCCCGACACCGAGCGAGATCCACGCCAGGTCACGGGCCCGCTGCCCGCTGGCGCGGGCGTCCTCGACGCGCCCTTGCCGGGCGAGGCGTGCCGCCCGGAGCGAGGCCAGCAGGGCCGGGATGCCGGTGATCGGGAAGAGCAGTGCGACGACCGCTGGACGCCGGTACGTGAGGACTCGGCCAACCCGCCGGGTAGCGGGTTGGCCGAGCTCTCCTTCGGTCACCGAATACTCAGCTTGTCGGGACGTCGACGAACGGCACCGTCGCCGGATCGCCCTTGAAGTACTTCTTGGCCAGGGCCAAGACCGTGCCGTCGTCGACGAGCTTCTGGATGATCGGGTCGAAGATCGCCTTCTTGCCGCTGTCCTTGGCGAAGATCGCGCCGTACTGGTCGCCGGTCTTGAACTGCGCGGCGACCTCGAGCTCGCCGTTGGACAGGTTGGCCTGGCCGAGGTTGATCGGCGTGTCGATGATCACGCCCTGCACGCTGTCGGAGTTGAGCGCCGCGTACGTGGTCGCCAGGTCGGGGAACGACTTGAGGTGATCGATCTTCCAACCGGGCTTGTTGCCCTGGAGGTACCACTCGGCCGTGGTCGAGGCCTGCACGCCGACCTCCATCTTCTTGACGTCGTCCCAGCTGGTGACCTTGACGCCCTTCTTCACCAGGATCGCCTGGTCGGCGATGAAGTACGGCACCGAGAAGTCGACGACCTTGGCCCGGTCGTCGGTGATCGTCACCTGCGAGAAGATGATGTCGTAGGACGTCGGGTCGACCTGCCCGGCGACGATCGTGTCGAAGTTCTCGTTGCGGAACTCCATCTTCAGCCCGCAGGCCGTGGCGATGTCCTGGGCGAGGTCGTACTCGACGCCACTGGCGATCTTCGACGTGTCCAACTCGCCGGTGCCCCAGAAGTTCGGCCCGGGCCGGCTGGTGACCACGCTCAG
>CAZMHG010000394.1:0-3532 GCA_964565975.1 uncultured Ilumatobacteraceae bacterium
GCCACTTCACGCTGCAGGAGTACCTCTGCGCCGAGAATCTCGTTCGCCGTCCGCGCGAGGTGCACATCGATGACTTCCTGAAGCGCAGCCCTGAGGTCGCCGCCATCACCGTTGCGCTCAGCAGCAGGCCCACCCGCTGGATCCTCGATCGCTTCGGCGCGAGCTCTCCGTTCGAAGCCCCTTCGCTCATCCCGGCATTCGCCAGCCGACTTGGCCAGGAGCGACCACGCTTCACAGTGAGCGCTCCGCTCGGCGAGCTCGTGCTCCAGTTGATGAGCCGTTGCGAGGCTTCAGATGTCAGCCAGTGGCAGCGGCTCGTGACGAGCGGTCCGATCCGCGACTCCATCGCCGAGGCCACACGCGCCTTCCACGTCTCGGCCCGCGGCGACATCGTCGAATTGGCTCGCCAGCGAGCACGCCCCGAGGCCGACGCTCGGCGCGTACCGGTGATGAAGATTGCTCGGCCGCTGTTCGAGCTCTGCTGAAGCCCGGCGCCGCCGTCGGAGCCACGCCAATACTCCGGCCGATTCGGAATCGGCGCACCTATCAGGTCTCCTCGGACCCGTGAGGGTGCAGCCGTCTGACAGGATCATCCTCGATGCCGGACGATCTGGATCTCGCGTTTCGAATGGTCGACGCAGCAGATGCCGTCACGACGACAGCGTGGGCATCTGGCGGGACGACCGCATCACAAAAGTCCGATGGCTCGCCCGTTACCGATGCTGATGTCGCCTCCGAACGCGCCATGCTCGCCATCGTTCACCGAGTAGCGCCCAACGACGGGTTCGTGGGCGAGGAGGTCGGCCCGCATCTCGGCACCAGCGGCCGCCGATGGATCGCAGATGGCATAGACGGCACCCGCTTCTTCGCCGCCGGCGAGGTCACCTGGGGAACCCTGCTCGCTCTCGAAATTGACGGGCTGATCACCATCGCTGTCTGCTCCAGCCCTCTACAACAGCGACGCTGGTGGGCGATGCGGGGTGGTGGAGCATTCACGCGAAGCGCTGACGCATCGACCGCTCGTCCGATCCGCGTCAACGCATCAATGTCGCTCGCCCCCGACACGGTCACCTGCAAGCCGAGATTCGAGGCCCTCGACCCTGAGCGACAGCGATCGCTCGCCGGCGCAGTGGGCGGAGCACTAGCTGACTCCGCGTGGAGCCAGCAATGCCGCGTGGCAGAAGGTGAGCTCGCCGCATGCGTTTGGTTCGCAGGCGACATCTGGGACCACGCCGCCCCGTCACTCATCGTCGAGGAGGCCGGCGGCCACTTCAGCGATCACTCCGGTGGCAGGCGCCTCGACACCCGAACGGGCGTCTACTCCAACGGCCGTTGTCACGATGCGCTCCTCGATGCCCTCGACTGCATGCGGACTGTCGAAAGCGGGACACCACAGCCGAGCAGCTGAGCCACTGCTGCGCCGCCCCACGCCCCCGGCCGAGTCACCAAGGTCCAACGATGCTCGACGTCGGGCCTATCGCGCCGCCGCCTCTGGGTCAACGAGCCGATCGAGGCCGCGCGTGCTGACGAGAAGGCGGCGGCCCAGGCGCACACAAGGAATGCCAGAGGCCCCGCCGTTGTCGAGGAACTCGTTTGCCATTCGATAGGCAAGCGCCTCGCCGATGCCCAGAACGTGGGCCGCCTCCTGCACGGTCATGAAAGAGCTGCCGTGCCCCGCTGTCTGTCGCTTGAAGTTCCGACGCTCGACCAACCTGGGCCTCCTTCGCTCTTGTCTGATGCTCCCAACGGACAGCGCTCTCGGGCGGCGGATGAATCGGCGCGGTGCCGGCGGCTTCGTTCAGACGACTTCACCGAGCGGACCATCGAGCACAGCACCGATGGCCAGCGCAGCGCCGGCATCCGCCGCTTGCACGAAGTGCGCGTAGACGTTCAGCGTGGTCGATGACTGAGCGTGACCGAGCCGGCCGGCGGTTGTCCGAACGTCCACCCCGTTGACGAGCATCGTCGTCGCGGCGAAGTGGCGGAGGTCATGTAGCCGCACGTGCCCGATCCCCTCCCTGTCGGCGAGCCGAGCGAACGCGAGCGTCGCGTAGTTGGGGTACCACGGGCGCAAACCGTCGGGACGGTGGGAGAAGACGAACGCGTCCGAAGGCAACTCCTCCTCTGCGATCGCGAGTGCGAGCACCATGCGGTCGCGCAGCGCCTCCAGCACTCGTACCGTTCCCTCGTCCAGCGCGACCCGTCGCTCGGCGTGTGTCTTTGTGTCCTTCTCGATCACCGTCTTGTTGATCTGGACGATCGCGCCAGCGATGTGGAGTGACCGCGCCTCGAAGTCGATGTTCCGCCAGCGGAGCGCACACAGCTCTCCACGGCGAGCGCCCGATGCCGCGGCCAGCCGGATGAATGCCGGGAGCGCTGGGTTCACCGACTCGGCTGCAGCGATGAGTCGACCTATGTCGGCCGGGGACGGGATGTCGAGCTGGCGTCGAAACACGCGGGGCGGCGTTGCAGCCACCGCAGGATTCGTCGTGATCCATCCCCATCGCACGCCTTGGTTCAGGGCACGTCGGAGGATTGCGTGGACTCGAACAACGCTGTTGGGCGAGAGCGACCCACCGGTCACCGAGCCGGACCGACGGAGCTGCGAGTACCAGCCGTCAAGATCCGACGTGCGAAGCCGTCGCACCGGCGTCGAGCCCCAGCGAGGCAAGATCCGACGATCAAGCAATCTCCGGTACTCAGCGGAAACGGCCGGCGACAGGTTCGGACACGCGTACTCGAACCACTTGTTGCACAGCTCGGCGACCGTTCCAGCAGCGGCGGTCGTCGAACCCGCCTCGACCTCGGCGACCAATCGAGCGAGCTCGCGCTCAGCCTCGCGGCGTCCGCCGCGGAACGTCTTGGAGACGTAGGTCTTCTTCCCGGTGATTTCATCGCGGCCTGCGAGCACGCGGAGTTGCCACGAGGTCTTCCCTCGCTGTCGAAGTGAACCGGCCATCGCCTACTCCTCGCCGCTTGCGTCGTGATCGACGGCAGCTGCGACAACGTCGAGGAGGAGCCGCTCGATCGGAAGAGCTGACTGAGCGTCGCGGGGAAGGTCCGCCAACGTGAAGCCGGCGACCGCCATCGGTGTGGCGACGCCGGACAGCGCGTATCTCACCACGACGTCGCTTCGCGTCCGGCACAGCAACAGTCCGATCGTCGCCGCCTCGTGCTCCGTGCGAAGTTGGTCGTCGACGACGTTGACGTAGAAGTTCAGCTTGCCTGCCGCCTCGGGCGTGAATGCCGAACGCTTCAGCTCGACCACCACGTATCGCTTCGTCGGGATGTGGAAGAAGAGCAAGTCGATGAAGAAGTCGTCGTCGCCGACGCGGAGCGCGTACTGGCGTCCGACGAACGCGAACCCCTGTCCGAGTTCGAGGAGGAACCGCTCGACCTGTTCGATCAATGCGTTCTCCAGCATCCGTTCCGTCGCCTCGGCCGAGAGGTCGAGGAAGTCGAGGTGGTACGGGTCCTTGATCAGTTGCTGGACGAGCTCCGATTCTGACGGTGGCAGAGCGGTCGCGAAGTT
>CAZMHG010000395.1:0-3523 GCA_964565975.1 uncultured Ilumatobacteraceae bacterium
CGTGGTTGCCGGCCGGGGCGGCGGGTGCGCTCATCAGGCGGGTCGCGTAGAACGCGTAGCTGTTCCGGGACCGTGGCGCGCGACGGCATCGGTACCGGAAACTGATGTGGCACGACGACCAGTCAAGGACATACCCGTGCATGTGTCCGTCAGCGGTGATCCTGATCCCGGTCTGTTCCGGATTGGCCGGCCGACGGAACCATGCGCCGGGAGGGTTGACGGGAATCATGCCCGGAACGCCGCCGCGAGTTCGTTCATTCGGCGCCGACGTGGCCCTGGTGGGAACGTCGCGGCGAGCGCAGGGCGCCGCTTCCCGAGTTCGACGATTCGTTCGGTTTCCATCTGTTCGACTTTGAGCCGCAGGTCGTGGGCGATCACGGTCAGCTCGGCAACCCGAGCCGACAAAGCTTCGATGGTCGGCGTCGGCGTCCACGGCATCCAGGCGCGGGCCGCGGCCTCAGCGGGAATCGGGCCGCCCGCGGCGACGAGCGTCTCGAGGAGTTCGCAGTCGCAGTCCTCGCCGCCCGACGCGACGAGCGCGATCTGCGCCTCCTGGAAGGCAGGGAACGGGCACGCCGTCGCACCCATGATGCGCCCGGCGATGAACACGCCGTCAGCGTCCTCGGTGACGGCGTCCATGTCCACCGAGACGCCACGGATCATGCCGGCATCCATCGCTCGGGCAAGTTCAGCACCGGCCGGCATGGCCAGGTCGACGAGCCCACCGCCCCAAATCTCGGTGCCGCGCCGTTCGATCCAATCGATCCGGCCGGCGAGTTCGCTTCCGGACGTCATGGTCCCGGGGCCGTGTGTGGCCGTCAACATCGACATCAGCGGCAGGGGCAGGTCGCGCCAGGTCACGGCGCCAGCTTTCAGTCTCCGGTCGTCACCCGACGAGGTCTCCTCGACCATGAGGACCCCAGTGCACATCCACCGGTACTGCAGTACCACCAGCCACCGGTACTGCAGTACCGCGCAATAACCATCATCTAGAACCACCAGAAGAATCATCATCATTTGGTCCCGCCGCTGACGC
The DNA here is from genome assembly GCA_964565975.1 of uncultured Ilumatobacteraceae bacterium. Lineage (GTDB taxonomy): Bacteria > Actinomycetota > Acidimicrobiia > Acidimicrobiales > Ilumatobacteraceae > JAKOUY01. The sequence continues at coordinate 1,037 of CAZMHG010000395.1, forward strand.
AGCGGGCCTGACATCAACGCAGATTGCTGAACAGGTCGTGTCCGCCTACTGGGACTGGGTGAGGTCGGAGACAGGCAAACCGCCTCTCGGGGTTAAGCACCCGCAGCTACAGAAGCTGGTGAGGCCGTTCATCGAGGCCGGGTACGCCGTACCGGACGTGAAACGGGCGATGGCCGCGATCCGGTCTCAGTGTCGTGCTGCAGCGGATCGCCCGACGCCGGCGCTGAGCCGCCTGTCATGCGGTCACCGGGCCGACCATCAGCTGTACGGCCCGGACAGCGAGCGCACGCTGGTGTCGATCGCCTCCGCCCGCGACACCGTTGCCCACAAGCTGGAGACGGAGACAGACTCACGCTGGGTGGATCGACAACCGCCATCAGGTGGTCAGGCGCATGATCGCCGACAAGTTCGACCGGGCCGCGAAATGAGGTACGGCCCGAACACCGCTGCGGTTGCCCAAGCGGTCGCCCGAGCGGCGACCCTCACACCGGGGGAGCTGGCGGCACTCGACCGGAGGTGGCTGCCGGCCGGCGGGCCCAACGACCGGCACTGGTCCGATCGGCTGCAGGCTTGGCGAGTGGCCTGGCAAGCCTGCAGCGCTGCGGCGCAGGCATCGGGCCGCGCCGACGCCTGGCAGGTGGCGATCGACGCGGCCGGCTCCGCCGTGACGGAGGCGATGCGGGCGGGCGGGATGACGGTCGACCCGAGCACGGAATCCGTCCGGAGGCCCGTCGAGTCCGCTGTCGCGGCCCTCGTCGTGGCCGACCTGATCGTCGAGCAGCAGCCGGCACCGGCCATGCCGCCGATCTCGGACATCTTGCGGTCCGACTGGGACGAGCGGGTCGCGGCGGCGACACGCGTCGACTACACCCCGGATCGCCACGATCTGCTGCTCGGCCCGTGGCAGGCGGTGGTCGCGGACGCGGTGTCGCTCGACTGGTGGGTCGAGCTAGACGATCCAATCTCCCGGTACTGGGCGGCGACCGGCCGGCAGGAGAGAGCGGAACGCGACCTGCACGCGCTGGCGGGATGGCGCGATCGGGCGGTCGTCGACGCACAGGCGGACGGGATGACGGTCCGCGAGATTGCCAACCTCATCGGGCTGTCGCCCGCCAGGGTGCAAGCGATGATCGAGCGCGGGCGAGCCAGGACGAGCTGAGCGACCCCGCGCTCGATCATCGCCCGCCGATGCCGATGCCCAAGGAGAACCCCCCACCGCTGCCGCCTGCCCGGATGGGCCACCCGAGATTCTGGCCTCGACCGGCGACGACACGCTCGCATCACTCACGGGCGTGTGGGTCGCGTCTGCCGACCCGAACATCACGGACCTGCTGTGGAGCGTCGAGGATGTCCGCGCTGCAGCGGCCGCGCTCAACGACTGGTGCGACGCATTCGACCCCGGCCGGCCGTTCGCTGCCGCCGACAGCGTCGCCGCTGGATGGCGCCACCGCCGCGAGGTAGCGTTCGACGTGATCGCCAAGGAGGCACCCAATGTTCGGTCGCGGCAAGAAGGACAGCAACACGATCGACGCCAGTGAGATGCTCGGCAAGGCCCGCCATCTGGTCGGTACGGAGTTGAAGAAGCTCGGCCAGATCCTCAAGCCGGGGGAAGTCGTCGAGGCGTTACTAACAGGAAACCTCGACAAGCGGGTCTGTCTAGTGGCGGCCACGTCGGAGCGGGTGCTGGTAATCGAGGACTCGCCCGGATCGCATCAGATCATCGCGTTCCCGCGCGGTCAGCTGGTTGGGGTCCGCACAGGTGGTTTCGCAGCCAGGTCGATGGCGATCGACGGTCCGGCACGCACGGTCGAGCTCACGTCCGTAGGGCCGTGGGACAGGGTCGCCGCTTTCCAGGCTGCGGCCGCAGCGATCTAGCCGCGGCGGGGGCGCGCCCGCCGGGCTCGGGGGGGGGGATTGTCCACCGGGTGTCAGTCGGTGGACTCGTGCAGGCGGGCAACCCAGTCGGGCAGGTCTGGCATCGGGACGTGCTGGCCCGCGAACTGGTGGGTGCTGTCGCTCAGGAACTCGAACACCCCAGCGCGTAGGAACGAGTGACAGACCATGCCGTCGGAGCCGTGGCGGGTGAGGATCGACGGCGACAGCGTGGGCGCTTCGAGGTTCCCGTCGAACGACCATGACGGCGACCGCACGGTGGTGTTCACCGCGAGCATATGAAGCCCGCCGCGGCGTTCACCGTCGATGATGACCTCGCAGCCGGGGCACCAGAACTGGAGCGCCTGATAGTGGAACTCGTTCGGTTCGCCAAGGTGTTCAACGACGTTGCGGAGTTGAGCTTTCACGTTGTGGTCCTCCATCGGTCGCGGGGACTCACCCAATGTCCTCGGACAGATCGCCGTCCCGCAGCCACCCGTGCCACCGGCCGACAAGGTTGATGCTGGGCGTGACGGTGATCAACGGTCGCTGCCCGACCACCCGGGTTCCGCAGTTGATGGACACATGAGGGCTGTTCGGCGCGCGAACATGCTG
>CAZMHG010000396.1:0-3519 GCA_964565975.1 uncultured Ilumatobacteraceae bacterium
GACGCGCCGCTGGGCGCCGACGTCGTGATCGACTCCCGGCGGGTGGTCCCCGGCACGCTGTTCTGCTGCGTGCCGGGCGGATCCCACGACGGACACGACTTCGCCGCGACGGCCGTGGCCTCGGGTGCCGCGGCCGTGCTGGTCGAACGATGGCTTCCCGTCGACGCTCCACAACTGCTGGTCGACGACGTGCGCCTGCGGATGGGCGTGATCGCCGCAGCGGTGTATGGCGACCCGGCGGCCAAGCTGACGATGATCGGGATCACCGGCACGAACGGCAAGACCACCGTCGCCAGCCTGATCGCAGCGGTGCTCGGCCACGCCGGCCGGCACGTGGGGGTGATCGGCACGTTGACCGGGCGCTACACCACCCCGGAGGCACCCGATCTGCACGCGATGCTGGCGGCGTTCGTCGCCGATGGCACCGACACGGTGGTGATGGAGGTCAGCAGCCACGCCCTGTCGCTGCACAGGGTCGAAGGCTGCGTGTTCGACGTCGCCGTGTTCACCAACCTCGGCCGCGACCACCTCGACCTGCACGGCACGATCGAGCGCTACTTCGCCGCCAAGGCGCAGCTGTTCACCCCGGCGATGGCCCGCCGGGCGGTGATCAACGTCGACGACGCGCACGGCACCCTGCTGGCGCAGCGCACGACGATCCCGGTCGCCGCCTCGTCAGCGTCCGATGCGACCGACGTGGAGGTGGATGCCGACGCGCTGCGCTACCGGTGGCACGGGGTCGAGATCCGGCTCGCCTTCGGCGGTGCGTTCAACGTGTCCAACAGCCTGCTGGCCGCCGAGACCTGCAGCCTGCTCGGCCTGACCGACGAGCAGATCGCCGACGGCCTGGCCAGCGCCGCCGTCGTGCCCGGACGGTTCGAACCGGTGCGTGCCGGCCAGCCGTTCCAGGTGGTCGTCGACTTCGCCCACACCCCGGACGGGCTGGACGCGGCCCTCTCCGCGGCGCGTGCCGCGGCGCGTGACGGGCGGCTGATCGTCGTGTTCGGCGCCGGAGGTGATCGAGACCGCACGAAGCGGCCGCTGATGGCCGAGGCGGTGTCACGTTGGGCCGACGCGATGGTGGTCACCTCGGACAACCCGCGCTCGGAGCAGCCCGAGGCGATCATCGAAGACATCCTCAGGGGGGTACCCGGCGGCTACCGTGGAGCCGTCGTCGTTCAACCAGACCGCCGCACCGCGTTCGCCGAGGCCTTTGCCATGGCACACCCTGCGGATCTGGTCGTCATCGCCGGAAAGGGCCACGAGGCGACGCAGACGGTAGGAGACAAGGTGTTCGAGTTCGACGATCGCGCGGTGGCGCGCGGCGTGCTGGCGGCGACGGAGGACGGGCGATGATCGCCTTGATGATCGCGGGCGCGGTGGCCATGGCCGTCTCGCTGGTGGTGACCCGGTTCCTGATCACGTTCTTCCGCGGGCGGGGCACAGGTCAGCCGATCCTCGGCAAGGAGGACCACGGCCCCGAGCACCACATGCACAAGCAGGGCACCCCGACCATGGGCGGTCTGGCGATCATCTTCGCCGCCGGCGTCGGCTGGTTCGCCGCGCACGTGCGCAAGGCGTTGCCGTTCTCCACCCAGGCGCTGATCCTGTGGACCGCGATCCTGGTGATGGCCGGCATGGGCCTGCTCGACGACTACATCAAGGTCACCAAGCGCCACAACCGGGGCATCTTCTGGAAGAAGAAGAACGTCCTGACCATGCTCATCTCGATGGGCCTGGCCTGGTGGCTGGTCACCGGCACGAACATCAGCCAGACCCTGTCGCTGACCCGGGCCGATCTGCCCGGCTGGAAGATCCCGACCGTCGTGTGGGTCGTCCTCGCCGGCCTGATCATCTGGGCGACGACGAACGCGGTCAACGTCACCGACGGCCTGGACGGCCTCGCCGGTGGCTCGGCGATGCTCGGGTTCCTCGCCTTCGCGGTGATCGCGTACTGGAGCTTCCGGTACCACGACGTGGCCGCCTACCGGTTCGCCTACGGACGGGTGATCAACCCGCTCGACCTCGCGGCGACGGCGGCAGCGTTCGCCGGCGCCTGTGGCGGTTTCCTGTGGTACAACTCGGCACCGGCGAGCATCATCATGGGCGACGTCGGCGCGCTCGGCATCGGTGCCGCGCTGGCCCTGCTGGCGCTGACCACCAACACGATGCTGCTGCTCGTGCTGATCTGCGGCCTGAACGTGATCGAGGCCGGTTCGGTGGCCGTCCAGATGACGGTGTTCAAGGCGTCGGGTCGCAAGAAGCGGCTGTTCCGCATGTCACCGATCCACCACCACTTCGAACTGAAGGGCTGGCCGGAGACCAAGGTGATCATCCGCTTCTGGCTGATCGCCGGCATCTGCGTGGCGTCGGCGTTGGCGCTGTACATCGGCGACTTCACCCGCCTGGAGAAGCTGCGTTGACCCACAGCCTGGTGTACGGGTTCGCCCTCGCCGGCGAGGCGCTGGCGGCTGCGCTGCGCGCCCGCGGCGAGCAGGTCACCGTTGCCGACGATGCCCCGCACCAGGCCAAGCAGGAGCGTGCCGAGGCGATCGGCGCAACCTGGGCCGGCACGCCGTCGGCGGACGAACTCGCTGCACTGCTCGACCGGGTCGACCGGTTCTGCCCTGCTCCCGGCCTGCGTGAGCGATCGCATCCGGCAGTGCTGGCCGCCGTCGCCCGCGGCATGCCGATCAAGACCGAGATCGACCTGGCCTACGAGTGGGAGCAGCAGCGGCCGGGTGGCCCGCGGCCGATCCTCGCCGTGACCGGCACGGACGGCAAGACCACGACGACGCTGATGACCGCCCACTTGCTGCAGGCGGCCGGCCGGCGGCCCGCGGCGGTCGGCAACACCGAGATCCCGTTCGTCCAGGTGCTCGACGGCGACGCGGATTGCTTCGTCGTCGAGTGCAGCAGCTTCCGGCTCAACTGGCTGGCGTCGTTTCGTGCCGAGGCGTCCGTGTGGCTGAACGTCGCGCCGGATCACCTCGACTGGCATCACGACTTCGACGCGTACCTGGCGGCGAAGTCGCAGATGTGGGCCCACGCCCGAACCACCGACGTGGCCATCGGCAACGCCGACGATGCCCAGGTCCGCGCCGCGCTCGAGCGCGTCTCGTGCATCCGGAGGACCTTCGGCTCCACGCCCGCAGCCGACTATCACGAAGCCGACGGATGGCTGACAGGCCCCCAGGGCCGGCTGGTCGAGGTGTCGGCGATGAGCCGGGCGATGCCCCACGACCGGACCAACGCGCTTGGCGCCGCGGCCCTGGTGCTGGAGTCGGGGCTGGCCACGCCCGACGACGTTGCCGTCGGTCTGGCCAGCTTCCGGCATCCAGCGCATCGCATCGAGTTCGTCGCCGAGGCCGGTGGCGTCCGCTGGTACGACGACTCCAAGGCGACGTCGCCGCACGCCGCCGTGCCGGCGATCCGCCGCGTCGACTCGCTGGTGCTGATCGCCGGCGGCAAGAACAAGGACCTCGACATCGTGTGGTCGGTGGAGGCGCTGCTGGACAG
>CAZMHG010000397.1:0-3519 GCA_964565975.1 uncultured Ilumatobacteraceae bacterium
CCGGCGTAGATCTGGTCACCCACGGCAACGTTGATCGAGACCACGATGGCCGGCAAGTACGTCAACGGGGTCGACATCCTCCGATGGGATGACGACGGCCGGATCATCGACTTCAAGGTGATGGTGCGCCCGGCGCAGGCGGTCGACGCGGTGCGCCAGCTGATGGTGGCCGCGCTCGACACGTTGCCGGCGTCGCCATGACGCGCCGTCGTGCGACGCAGACGCTCTTCCGGTCGATCAACGCCGTGGTCGAACCTGCGGTGCGCGCCGGACTGGCCAACCCGGTCGGGCCAGCGGCGGGCATCGTGGTGGTCGAGACGATCGGGCGTCGATCCGGATCGCTGCGCAGGACCCCGCTGCTCGGGGTGCGCAGCTGCGACGGGCTGATCGTCACCACGGTTCGCGGCGACAGCGACTGGGTCAAGAACCTCGAGCATCAGCCCGCCGCGCGGGCGTGGCTCCACGGGCGGCCGATCGCGGTGCGTGCCGACGTGACACGAACGGCGTTGGCCACGGTCGTCCGCCTGCGTCCCGAGGCCGACCGGCGCGCCGACCGCTCGGCCGCCACCCCGGCGGCGTAGCCGCGCCGCGGGCGACCGCTCGGACCCTGGCGGCAACCGCCGAGCCGCGCTGCGCCGCTGCGTTCGGTTCCGGACCTGACCCGTCCTCGTGAGTACGATCCGCGCATGGCGGCCGATCGGGCCCACGTTGCCGAGCGCGTCGGGCTGATGTGGATCCGCATCTGGCGTGGCGCCGGCGGCAGTGGGCTGCGCGAGTACCTGTTCGGGACCGGGCCCGAGGCGATCGAGCTGAGCCAGGTGCACATCCTTGCCCTGCTCAACACCCGTGGTGCGACGCGCATGCGCGAGCTGGCCGACTCGTTGGGTGTCGACCCGTCGACGGCGACACGTACGGTCGATCGTCTCGTGCGGTCGGGCCTCGTCGCCCGCCAGGTGTCGACCGACGACAAGCGTGTCGTCGAGGTCGTCCCCACGGGCGCCGGCCGAGAGCGCTACCGCCGCCACCGGCTCCGCCGCCGGGAGCTGATGGCGCACATGCTCGGCGCGTTCGACGAGCACGAGCAGGAGCAACTGGCCGACTTCCTCGAACGGTTCGTCGCCGCCGCAGATCAGTTCGTCGAGCAGCGCCGGGCGGTCGACGACGCCGTGGTGCGCCCGCACGGCACGGCCTGAAGCGTCACACGCAGCCCGAGGCGCGACGGTCCGCGTGACACACGGCGAGTGACGCAGCGATCAACGCCGCGGTCGGCGCGTCCACACGCTCGTCCACCGCTGCGGCGAGTTGCTCGTAGCGCGGCACGAGCACGTCGGCGTTGGCCGCCAGTGCGACCAGCCGCGGTTCGTCGTCGGGCACGCCGTGCAGCCGGTCGCGCGCGCCGGCCAACGCGCCGAGAGGGGCGGGCTCGGGGTGCGGGATCGCTGGCGTGCGCGCCCGCCACTGCGCGGCGAGCGAGGCATGGGCCGCAGCGCGTTCCGCGAGGACCTGCTGTGTCCGGCCAGGGGCTCGGTGCCGGCTCCACGCGCCGTAGACGGCGAACAGCGCGTCGTGAACGTCGGCGTTGGTCGCGCACGCCGCAGCGAGCTGGTGGACGTTCATCGGGGCGATGCTATGGCCGCGCCCGCGCCCGGCAACGCTGCCGGCGTCGGCGGCCAGTTCGGCCGGCTGACCCGCCACGCTGCCTCGGACGCACCGAGTGGTGTCGCCGGCGCGCCGCCCGAGCGGTACTCCATCAGCATCGCCCGGAACGGGCCGCTGGCGCCGAGCTTGCCCATCAGCGCGCTCACACCCCAGACCACCCGATCGAGGATGACGTAGCTCGGCGGCATGTTCAGCGCCGCGATCACGTCCCCGAACGGGCCGCCGAGGTCGATCACCTTGGACAGCGTGTTCTTGACGAACTCGCGGGTGAACGTGAACTCGTCGGTCAGGTACGGCCGGTACGGCGAGCTGACGTACTGGTAGACGCGCTTCGGGTCGAGCCCGTGGTCCTTGCGCAAGAACCCGGACGACTCCATCGCAGCGACGAGCGCGGTGGGGTCGCGGTCGACGATCACCGCGTCCATCGTCGGGCCGAGGATCTCCCATTCGTGGGCGCCCCACCGCTTGACCAGCCCGAAGTCGAGGAACGTGACGTCGCCGTTGGGTGAGAACCGGTAGTTGCCCGGGTGCGGATCACCGTTGAAGCAGCCGAGGTGCAGCACGGCGTTCTGGGCGAACCGCCAGATCGACTCGGCGGCGCGTTGGCGGGCGTTCTCGTCGGCCTGGGCGAGGAACTCGTTCCAACCCAGGCCCGGCGCCCACGCGGTGGTCAGCACGCGACGCGTCGACGTGCGCAGGTCGACGTCGGGGATCGAGATGAACGGGTGGTCGCGGAACGCGTCGACGAAGTAGCGCTGGTTGGCGGCCTCCAGGCGGTAGTCCAGTTCGTCGCCCATCCGCTCGCGCAGCTCGTCGACCAGCGGCCGCGCGTCGAGGCCCTTCAAGACCATCAGCGAGAACATCCGGTAGAGCATCTCGGCGTTGTCCAAGTCACCCTGGATCGCCGCGGCGACGCCCGGGTACTGCACCTTCACCGCCACACGCCGCCCGTCGCGCGTGACGGCGCGATGGACCTGGCCGACGCTTGCCGCGGCGATCGGCGTGTCGGTCCAGTCCAGGAACACCTTGGCAGGTTCACCGCCCAGTTCCCGGCGCACCACGTCGGCGGCGGCCGCCGGGGACATCGGCGGTGCGTCGGCTTGCAGCGTGGACAGCGCTTGCTGGGCACTATCGGGGAGGGCCTCCATGATGAAGCTCAGCAGCTGGCCGAACTTCATCATCACGCCCTTCATGTTCCCCAGCTCGCGGGCGACGTCCTCGGCGGAGCGGATCGTGAATCGCTCGTCCAACGCAGCCTTCGACTCGCCGCGGTGCGCCAGACGTCGGACCCGGTGCGTCGCGTAGCGCAACCCGTTGCGCGTGGCCAGCCGCCAGACGCGCGCCGCACGCTCGATGCGCACGAGGCGTGGCGAGCGATGGATCACTCGCCGCGCGGCACGCTCGGCGCGGGCCAGGCGCGGGTGTGCCGCGGTCACGCCGTGGCGGCGCGCCGAGCGTCGGCGTCGAGCGACGCCTGGTGCGTCGGCTCGCCGCTCACCTGGCCGCTGACCTCGTCGCTGACCTGGCCGCTCGCCTCGTCGGTGAAGTAGGTGCCGGCGTCGAGCCGGGCGAGTGCGGCCTCGACACCTGCCAGGTCTGCCTCGATGCGCGAATAGTCGAGCGCCATGGACCCCGAATGTATCGGTCCCGTGGCCGTAGCCTGGCGCGATGGCTTCCTCAGCGACACCGTTCCCCGCGCTCGACGGCACTGCGCCGCGCCGCCAGCAGTTCGACGCCGCACCCGAGATGGGCATCGACCCGTCCAAGCGGTACACGGCGACGATGGACACCAGCATGGGGCAGCTGGTCATCGCCCTCGACGCGCTCAACGCGCCGATCACCGTCAACAACTTCGTGTTC
>CAZMHG010000398.1:0-3512 GCA_964565975.1 uncultured Ilumatobacteraceae bacterium
GGGCGCGGCATGCGTCGAGCAGTTCGTCAACGGCGGCGCACACGTGATCGTCGTCGATCGCACGGCCGACGCGGCACACGCGGTTGCCGATCGCCTCGGCCTCGGCGCGCCCGTCGTCGGCAGCGTCGCCGAGTCGTCGCTGTGCGACACCGCGGTCGCCGAGGCCGTCCGCCGCCACGGCCGGCTCGACATCGTGGTCAACGCCGCCGGCATCATCGTTCGCGCCGCAGGCATCGACACCGACGACGCCGCCTGGGAGCGGATCATCGACGTCAACGTCGGCGGCACGTTCTACATGTGCCGCGCCGCGCTGCGCGCGATGGTGCCGGCCAAGCGCGGCGTGATCGTCAACTTCGGCTCGATCTGGGGGGACCTCGGCTCCAGCGGGGTCGCCGCCTACTGCGCGTCGAAGGGCGCGGTCCACAACCTCACGCGAGCGCTGGCGATGGACCATGCCGGCGACGGTGTCCGGGTCAACGCGGTGTGCCCCGGCGAGGTCAACACGCCGATGATCCAGGCCGAGCGATCCGAGAGCGTCACCCAGGCGCTGCTCGACCGGCTCGCCGCGACGGTGCCCATGGGCCGCCTGGCCGAGCCGGTGGAGATCGCCCGGGTGGTCGCCTTCCTGGCCTCCGACGAGGCGTCGTACATCACTGGTGCGCTGGTGCCCGTCGACGCCGGATACGGGGCGCGCTGATGCAGTACCGCCGTCTCGGCTCGTCGGGCACCAAGGTCGCGCCCCTCGGCCTCGGCACCGACAACATCCTCAACCCGACGCCGGAGGACGAGTCCGCACGGATGATCCTGCGCGCCCTCGACGCCGGTCTGAACCTGATCGACACGTCGAACAGCTACATGCAGGGCGAATCAGAGCGGGTGATCGGCGAGACGCTGGCCACCGGCGGGCGACGCGACGAGGCCGTCATCGCCACCAAGGTCCACTACCCCACCGGACCCGGCGTCAACGATCGTGGCAACTCGCGGCGGCACATCGTGCGCGCCTGCGAGGACTCGTTGCGCCGGCTGCACACCGACCGGATCGACCTGTACCAGCTGCATCGGCCCGACTTCGAGACACCGCTCGACGAGACGCTCGGCGCGCTCACCGATCTGGTCCGCCAGGGCAAGGTCGTGCAGATCGGCACATCCACGTCACCGGCGTGGCGGGTGGTCGAGTCCGTGCTGCGTGCCGAGCTGAAGGGCTTCGCCCCGATCATCACCGAGCAGCCGCCGTACAACCTGCTGGACCGGCGCATCGAGAACGAGCTGGTCCCCGCGGCGCTGGCCTACGGTGTCGGCCTGCTCCCCTGGTCACCCTTGGCGATGGGGATCCTCGGCGGGCGCTACGCCGACGACGACATCCGCCCCGACGGCTCGCGCGCCGCGCAGCGCGGCGGGATCTACGCCGAACGTGTCAGCGAACGTGCGGTCGTCACCGGCAACCGCTTCGTCCGGCTGGCACGCGAGCTCGGCGAGGATCCGGCGCGCCTGGCGATCGCGTGGGTCAAGGATCAGCCCGCGGTGGTCGCCCCGCTGATCGGCCCGAAGTCGGTCGAGCAGCTCGAGCACTTCCTGCCGGTGCTCGACATGAGCCTGAGCCCCGAGGTCGCCCTGGCGTGCGATGCGATCAACCCGCCAGGCTCCGCCGCGGCCGACTTCCACAACTCCGCGCCGTGGATGAAGATGCACGTCGACAGCGGCGTGCCGGGCAACGGCTGAGATGTCCACCCCGCGGGGCCGCGGCCGGCTGGCCATCGCCGCGGCGGCATTGGCCTGGTCCACCGCCGGCGTGCTGCAACGCGGCCTGCACGTCAGCACGGCAACACAGATCGGCGGCCGGGCGTTCTTCGCCGCGCTCACCCTGATCGTCATCGCCGTGGCCGAGGCGCGCCGCACCGGCATCGGCCTGGTGCCCTTCGCCCGATCGATCGGACGCAGCGGCGTGGCGATGGCGGTGTGCATGGCCGGTGCCAACGCCTGCTTCGTCACCGCGCTGAACCACGCCAGCGTGGCCAGCGTGCTGTTCATCCAGGCCCTCGCCCCGTTCGTCGCCGTCGTGCTGGCACGCATCCTGCTCGGCGAGGTCGCCAGCCGGCGTACCTGGATCGCCACCGCCGTAGCGATCGCCGGTGTCGGCGTGATGGTCGGTTCACCGGGGTCGATCAGCGCCTTCGGCGGGCTGATGGCCACGGCGATGACGCTGCTGTTCGCCATGGCGATCGTCCTCACCCGGCGCAGCCACCACGTGTCGATGACCCCGGCGGTGGTGCTGACCCAGACCCTGGTCGTGCTCGGCTCGCTGCCGTTCGCCTCGCCCGGCGACATCCACGGTGGCGACCTGTGGCGCCTGGTCCTGCTCGGCGTGTTCCAGATGGGCCTCGCCCAGTTGCTGTTCGTCGTCGGCGCTCGCCTCATCCCGGCCTCGGAGACCGCCCTCTTGACGTTGCTCGAAGTCGTCGCCGCACCCGTGTGGGTGTGGATGGTGTACCGCGAGCAGCCGGGCGCGGCGACGCTCGTCGGCGGCGCCGTCGTCCTCGCCGCGGTGGTCTACCAGTCCACCGAGCGCTCCCTGCCCGAACACGACGTGGTCCTCGCCCCGGCAGGCTTGGCCGATGGCTGACCTGCGCACGATGTTCGGCGGCACGGACACCACGACGTTCCTCGGTGTCCCGGCCGCATCCCTCGACCGCCTCCGCTCCCTGCGGCCCGACGTCGTCGTGCTCGGCGCGCCGTGTGTCACGCCGTACCCGTCGGTCGGCGCCTACTGCCGCACCGCCCCGGCGGCGATCCGCGCGGCGAGCAGCACCTACGCGTCCACGGCCACGCACCACAACTTCGACCTCGGCGGCCCGACCGTGGCGCCCGGTGCGGTGGTGGTCGACGCCGGGGACGTCGCCGGGGACGAATCCGATGCGCCGGGCAATCGGGCGCGGCTGGCCGCAGCCGTCGGGGCCGTCCTCGACGCCGGCGCGGTGCCGGTGGTCCTCGGTGGCGACGACTCGGTGCCGATCCCGGTGATCGGCGGGTACGCCGGGCGCACGACGCTGGCCGTCGTCCAGATCGACGCGCACATCGATTGGCGCGACGAGGTCGGCGGCGAGCGCTTGGGCCTGTCGTCGACGATGCGACGCGCCGCGGAGATGCCCCACGTCGCCACCATGCTGCAGGTCGGCCGGCGCGGCTCGGGTTCGGCGCGCACCGCCGACGTGGCAGCCGCGGAAGCACGTGGCGTGCACTTCGTCGGTGCGCACGAGGTGCACCGGCGCGGCACAGGCTTCGTCGCCGAGGTCGTGCCGGCCGGTACCGACGTGTTCGTGACGATCGACCTGGACGGCCTCGACCCGTCCATCGCCCCCGGCGTGATCGGCCCCGAACCCGGCGGACTGACCTACTACCAGGCGATCGAGATCATCGACGCCGTGGCCGACCGCGGCCGCCTCGCCGGCTTCGACCTCGTCGAGTTGGTCCCCGAGCGCGACATCAACGGCCTCGCCGCGCTGACCGCGATGCGC
>CAZMHG010000399.1:0-3509 GCA_964565975.1 uncultured Ilumatobacteraceae bacterium
TGCTCCGGCGACGGCGCGTCCAGCAGCACGGCAAGGTCGGCGTCGTCGAGCACCCGCGGCAGGCGCGACTCGCCGCGCGGGGCACGAAGCACCAGGGTGGGGTCGTCGGTCCGCACGCCCGTGCGCCGTAGGAACCCGAAGTACCTGCGCAACGCAGCCACCTTGCGAGCAACCGTGCGCTTCGCCGCGTGGCTGGTCGCCAACCAGGCGACGTACCGCCGTAACCAGGACTTGTCGACGGCGGCCGGCGATTCGATGCCGCCGCGATAGACCCACTCGGCGAAGCCGGCGACGTCGCTGGAGTATGCCGCAACCGTGTTCGGCGCGGCCCGGGTGAGCGAGGCGCAGAACTGGTCCAGCTGCCAGCTGGGCGGTACCTCGAACGGTTCGGCGCGCATCGCGCTTCACCGTAACGTCCGGCGCCTGCCGGCGGATGGAAGCACGCCGCACCGCGTCGCCACAGGCAGCGACAGGCGCAGCGTCGCCGGCAGCAGCGCCGGCTCACCGCTCGACCGCCTCGTAGAAGCCGTCGTGGGCGCGCAGCCAGCCGCCGCCCAGCAGCGAGACGAGTGCTGTTGCCGCCTCCGCGACGGACAATCCACAGGCGAGGACGACGTGTTCGATGGTGCGCGGACCGCCCGCACAGCAACGCCAGACCTCGGCCTCGTGGCCGGCGAGCGGAGGCGGACCGGCACCGGCCGCAGCGGCGCGTCGGTGGTCGATCGACAGCACCGTGAGCACGTCCTGCGCGCAGAGCGCGAACGAGCCGCCGTCACGCAGCAACTGGTTGGTCCCCGTGGCACACGGGTTGGTCACGCTGCCCGGCACAGCCATCACGGTGATCCCGCGGCGCTCGGCCTCGTCGGAGGTGATCAGCGAGCCACCCGTGGCACGCGACTCGACGACGACCACGACCTCGGCCAGCGCGGCGATGATCCGGTTGCGCGCCGGGAACCGGTACGCAAGCGGCTCGGCCCCTGGCGGATACTCGGTGACCAGGAGCCCGACCCGGGCGACGTTGTCCCACAGCGCGGCATGCTCGCCCGGGTACGGGCGGTCCAGGCCGCAGGCGACGACGCCGATCGGTCGCCCGATCTTGTCGGGGAACGGAGCGGCTGGGGCCTTGGTGACGATGCCCCCGCCGAGTGCGCCGAGCACCCCGCGGTGGGCGGCGCCGTCGATGCCCCTGGCCAGCCCGGAGACGACGTGGACGCCGGCCTCGGCGAGTTGACGACCGAAGTCGGCGGCGGTCGCCCGGCCTGCGCCGGTGGCACCACGCGTGCCGACGATCGCTGCTCGTCGACCGCCGAGCAGCCCCACATCACCACGTCCGAACAGCACCGTGGGTGGGGCCAGGTCGGCGGCCAGCACCGCCGGGTAGTCGGCAGCACCGAGGTAGGTGACCCAGCCGTCGCCGGCGATGCAGCGGGCCCACAACGCGTGGACGTCAACAGCGCGCGCCGCGGCCCGGAGCGCACCGACGAACTCGCCGTCGCGTAGCGACCGCGCCGCTGGCGGCGGCGACAACTCGCCCCTGCACACGGCGAACGCCTCGGCCGGTGGGCAGGAGGTGATCAGGTCGGCGATCGCGTTCGGTCTGGTGGCTGCCGCGACGGCGACCGCCGCGGCGTAGGCCTGCGCAGGGAGGCCGGTACTCATGCCGCGGCCGTGCGCGGATCGGTGATCTCGACGCGGATCGAGATGGCCGTGGCGACGTGCCGGAGGTGTACCAAGCCGTCGTCAGCCGCAGGGTCGCCGATCGCTTCGAGGTCGGCGAGCGTTCGGGCCACGCGACGGATCCGGTGCAAGCCGCGACCCGTCAGCCGCCCAGCCTCCAGCTCGGTGCGCAGCATCGCCGAGGCGCGTGCGTCGAGCGGCGCCAGCTGGTCGAGCAGCGATCCGGGCACGGCGGCGTTGTGCATCGCCTGGCGGCGCAGCGCCAGCGCACGTGCCGCGGCAACGCGCTGGGCGACCACCGCAGAGGACTCGGACGGGCGGGACAGCAGCAGGTCGTCGACGCCTGGCCGGTCGACGGCGACACGCAGGTCGAAGCGGTCCAGCAGCGGCCCGCTGATCCGGCGCCGGTACCTGGCCACCGACGACGCATCACAGACACACCCGCCGACGGCTCCGGCCCCGCAGGGACACGGGTTGGTCGCGCCGACGAGCATGAACCGCGCCGGCATCTCGACCTGCAGCTTGGCCCGGGAGATGCGCACCACGCCCTCCTCGAGCGGTTGGCGAAGCGCGTCGGTGACCATCGGGGAGAACTCGGCCAGCTCGTCCAGGAACAGCACGCCGCCATGAGCGACGCTGACCAAGCCGGGTCGCACGAAGTTGGAGCCGCCGCCGATCAGGCTGACCATCGAGGCGCTGTGGTGTGGTGCACACAGCGGCGGCCGCTCGACGATGCCACCGGGAGGCAGCATCACCCCGGCCGCCGAGTGAACCATGGTCGTCTCGACGGCGGTGACCGGGTCGAGATCCGGGAGCAGGCCGGGCAGTCGCTGGGCGAGCATCGTCTTGCCCGATCCGGGCGGCCCGACGAGCAGCAGGTGATGACCGCCGGCCGCGGCGATCTCCAGCGCCAGGCGCCCGACCTGCTGACCGTGCACGTCGGCCAGGTCGGGTGTGCGACGGACCGTGCGGTCAGCCGGACGAGACGGTGGATCGGGCCAGGGGATCTCCCCGCGCAGCGCTCCGACAAGGTCGTGCAGGTTGGGCACCACCCGAACCAGATCGCCGGCAGCCGCGCGCGCCTCGGCCGCAGACGCCGGCGCGACGACGGGCGCACAGCCGAGCGCAGCGACCATCGGCGCGACGCCGGGCACCGGCCGCACCGAACCGTCGAGGCCCAGTTCGCCGATGAACCCGAGACCCTCGATCCGTTCACCGTCGACCTGGCCGGTGGCGGCGAGCAGGCCGACGGCGATCGCCAGGTCGAGGCCGGACCCACCCTTGCGCTGCCCGGACGGCACCAGGTTGACCGTGATCCGCCGCGACGGAAACTCGAGGCCGCTCGACAGCACCGCAGCGCGGACCCGATCACGCGATTCGCGGCACGCGTCGTCGGGGAGGCCGACGATGGTGAGGCACGGCAGGCCGTTGGCGACGTGCACCTCGACGGTGATGGACAGGCCGTGGACACCGAACAACGTGGCGGATCTGACGGCGGCAAGCATGGTTCCCTCCTGCGCTCGGCGAGCGAGTGAGCGGTGCGCACGCACCGGCTTCGGCAGGAGGGACGAGGACCGGTCCCACGACGGTGCGGTCACCATACCGGAGGGGTGCGCGATGGTGGCGCGGGTGTCCGGGGCCGCCGGGGGTCCGTCTGCGAAGCTGGGCCGCATGTCGTTGCATCGCCGCACCCGCCGCGCCGCATTGGTCCTGGCCGGCGGGTTGGCCACCGGCCTGGCGGCTGCGGGTTGCTCGCAGGGATCGGTCAACACGACCGCGGACTACTGCGCGGTTGTGCGCGAGCACGCCGTCGCCGTGTCCGAATCGCTCCC
>CAZMHG010000400.1:0-3506 GCA_964565975.1 uncultured Ilumatobacteraceae bacterium
GCGATGATCAGCTGCGGCTCGCAGGCGAGTGCCATGGCGATCATCGCCCGCTGGCGCTGCCCGCCGGACAGCTCGTGCGGGTAGGCCGTGGCGCGCCGGGCGGGCAGGCCGACCTGTTCGAGCAGCGCCGGCACGGTCGCCTCGTCCACTGCCAGACGGTGCACCCGCCGGCACTCGGCGATCTGCCGGCCGATCCGCCGCACCGGGTTCATCGAATGCAGGGCGCCCTGGAACACGATCGACGCCTCGGCCCACCGCACGGCGCGCAGCGCCGTGTCGTCGGCGCCGACCACGTCGCGGCCGCCCACGGCGATCGAGCCCGTGATCCGGGCCGACGTGGGGAGCAGGCGCAGCACGGCGAGCGCGACGGTGGACTTGCCACTCCCGGATTCGCCGGCAAGGCCGAGCACCTCGCCGCGCTCGACATGCAGGCTCGCGCCGCGCACCGCCGGCACGGGTGGTGTGCCGGCGTAGGTGACGAACAGGTCCTCGATCCGCAACGCCTCGGCCCGGACGATCGGCGGCGAGCTCATCGCCTGCCGTCCAGGCGGGGATCGAGGATCCGCTCCAGCGCCCGACCGACGAGCGTGAAGCCGAGCACGACCAGGATGATGCACAGGCCGGGGGGCAGGTAGTACCACCACGCGTTCTGGCTGATCGCCGCGGCCTGCCGGGCACCCTCCAGGATCTTGCCCCACGACGGCGCGAAGCGGTCGCCGAACCCGAGGAACGACAACGTCGACTCGCCGAGGATGGCCGCCGGCACGACGAGTGTGGCGTTGGCGATCACCAGCGGGGCGATGCCCGGCAGGACGTGGCGCGAGATCACGTGGCGGCCCGACCCGCCCAGTGCGATCGCACGGTCGACGTAGCCCCGCTCGCGCAACGACAACACTTGGGCGCGCACCAGCCGGGCGCTGCCTGCCCAACTGGTGAGCCCGATCACCATCGCCAGCACGGTCGGCGAACGGCCGAGCACCGCGGCGAGCACGATCGTCAACGGCAGGAACGGCACGACCAGCACGAAGTCGTCGACGGCCATCAGCGCGCCGGCGAGCCAGCCGCGGGCGTATCCGGCGACCAGCCCGATCAGGGTGCCGATGATCACCGCGACCAGCGCGGCGAGCAGGCCGATGTACAACGACACGCGCGCCCCCCACACCACCTGGGCGAACAGGTCGCGGCCGATGTCGTCGGTGCCCAGCCAGAACGCACCGCTGGGTGGCGCGAGGTCCTCGTTGGCCAGGCCGGCGGTGGCGCGCAGCAGCCTGCGGTCGGCGATCCACGGCGCGGCGACCGCCGCCGCCCCGAACAGCACCAGGATCATTACGCCGATGCGGCCCGAGCGGTCGACGCGCAGCCCACGGGCGATGCGCCCGAGCAGGTTCACGAGGCGCTCCGGATTCGTGGGTCGATCATGCCGAGCAGCACCTCGGCGAGCAGGTTGAACCCGATCACCGCGGCGCTGGAGAACATGAACAGCCCTTGCAGCATCGGCAGATCGTTGTTGTTGATCGCGTCGTAGGTGGCCAGCCCGAGCCCCGGGTACGAGAACACGGTCTCGGTGGTGATCGCCCCGCCGACGACGAAGCCGAACCCGATGGCGATCAGCGAGATCGTCGGCAGCAGCGCATTGGGCACGGCATGACTGCGGCGCACGTCGCGGTCGCGCAGGCCCTTGGCCCGGGCGGTGCGGATGTAGTCCTCGCCGAGTGTGTCGAGCATCGACGAGCGCATCACCAGCGAGTACGAACCGAGGTACCCGAGGGTCAACGTCGCGACCGGCAGGACGAGGTGGTCCAGCCGGTCGACCAGCGCGCTCAACCCGCCCGACGTGGCGCCGACCGACCGCGCCCCACCGGTGGGGAACCAGCCGAGCTTGCCGGCGACGAACGCCAGCAGGAGCATGCCGAGGAAGAACTCCGGCGTGGCGTACAGGGTCATGCCGACGTTGGTGGAGATCGAGTCGAACAAGCTGCCGCGACGCCAGCCGGCGCGGCTGCCGACCCACACCCCGATCGCCACGGTCAACAGGGTCGACAGGCCGACCAGCCACATCGTGTTCGGCAGCCGATCGAGGATCTCGCGCGTCACCGGCCGGGTCGAGTCGAACGACCGCCCGAGATCGCCGTGCAGCATCCGTTGCACGTACCGCACGAACTGGCTCCACTTCGAGCCGTCCAGGCCGAAGCGGTGGATCAGGTCGTCACGTTGCGCGGGCGTCAGCTTGGTCCGGCCGCGGTAGCGCGCCAGCGGATCGCGGTCGACGACGCGGAACAGGAAGAAGTTGAACGCCACGACCACCGCGAGCAGCCCGAGCGAAGCCAGCGCGCGGCGCAGCAGGTGGCGCAGGTTCATGCGGTCGGCGCGTCGGGCGGACCGTCACCCGCCACAGTGCTTGCCGGTCGGCTTGAGCGTGAAGTAGGCGGGCGCGGTGTTGTTGAACAGCAGCGGCCCGGTGCCTGCCGGTTGGCGCCCCTCGTCGATGCCGGTCCACGCCGCGGCGCAGATCAGCATCAGCTCGTCGGCCTGGTACAGCACGGCATACGCGGCGTCGTCGTGGAACAGCTTGACCATCTGGGCGACCAACTCGTGGCGCTTGGCGACGTCAAGTTCGACGTGCTGCTTGTCGTACAACGCGTCGTACGCCGGGTTGCACCAGTTGGCGTCGTTGTAGCCGGGAGCGTCGGCCGATGTCGTCACCTGCGCGGTGGTGAAGTACGACAGCTGCGGGTCGGGGTCGAGGAACGGGACCCATCCCCACAGGAACATGTCGTACTCGCCCTTGCCGATGATCGAGGTCAGCGTGTCGTCGTCGTACGACGAGACCTCGGTGGCGATCCCGACGTCGGCCAGCCAGGCGACGACGAACTCGGCGCTCGGCACGACATCGCCACCGGTCCGGTCGAACAGCCGCAGCTTCAGCGCGGCGCCGTCCTTGTCGCGCACGCCGTTGCCGTTGGTGTCCTTCCAGCCGGCCTCGTCGAGCAGCGCCTTGGCCTTGTCCGGGTCGTAGGTGAAGCGTTCGGCGTCGGGCGTGGTCACGCTCCACGACGGGTCGGCCGACGGCACGATCGTGTCGGTCGCCGTGCCGAAGCCGCTGAGCAGCTTGTTGACCAGGGCGTCGCGGTCGATCGCATCGTTGATCGCCTGGCGAACCTTGATGTCCTTCAGCGCCGGGTTGCCGTCCCCGATGCCGGTGGGGCAGCCGTTGTTGAAGGCCAGCTCGGCGAAGCGGCCCTGGTTGCCGCCGACACGCTGGAACGGGCTGTCCGCCGGCAGCTTGGCGTAGATCTTCGCCGGCACGTCGTTGATGAAGTCGACCTCGCCGGCGGTCAGGGCGTTGTACGCGCCCTCCTTGCTGCCGTACAGCTGCAGGACGACCTCGTCGATCGCCGTCGCCGCGCCCCACCAGTGCGGGTTGCGCACCAGGCGGATGCTCTCGCCTTCCTTCTTCTCGGCGATCATGAACGGCCCGCCGGACACGTTGTCGTCGGCGGCGTAGT
>CAZMHG010000401.1:0-3496 GCA_964565975.1 uncultured Ilumatobacteraceae bacterium
CGTGGTACCGCGACGACGTCGACCGGGCCCGCCCGTTGGCCGACCGGGGCATCCACTACCTCGACGTCGGCACGTCGGGCGGGGTGTTCGGCCTGGAACGCGGCTACTGCCTGATGGTCGGCGGTGACGACCAGGCAGTCGCCCGCATGGCGCCGATCTTCGACTCGCTGGCCCCGGGCGCCGACGCCGCACCGCGCACCGACGGGCGCACGGGCGAGCTGGCGCCGGCCGAGCACGGCTGGCTGCACTGCGGCCCGGTGGGCGCCGGGCACTTCGTCAAGATGGTGCACAACGGGATCGAGTACGGGATGATGGCGGCCTACGCCGAGGGGCTCAACGTCCTGGCCAACGCCGGCATCGGGAAGGCGGCGGCGACCAAGGACGCCGAGACCGCGCCGCTCACCCACCCCGAGTACTACCAGTACGACATCGACCTCGCCGCGGTCACCGAGCTGTGGCGACGCGGCAGCGTCGTCACCAGCTGGCTGCTCGACCTCACCGCTGCGGCATTCCACACGGATCCGCACCTCGACGCGTTCCAGGGCAGGGTCGCCGATTCGGGCGAGGGCCGCTGGACGCTGCACGCGGCGATCGACGAGGGCGTGCCCGTCCCCACGCTCGCCGCATCGCTGTGGGACCGGTTCTACTCACGCGAACGAGGCGTCGTCGCCCACAAGGTGTTGTCCGCGATGCGCTCCGGATTCGGTGGGCACGCCGAGCGTCAGGAGCACACGTGATGGCACCGCGATCATCCGCGACGAACACGACCAATACGGCGGCGGGCCGCCCACTCGCCCGGAAGGCCGCGGCAGCAGGGCGGAACGCAGCGCCCGCGGCACCAGCCAAAGCCGCACCGGCCAAGGCCACACCGGCCAAAGCAGCACCACGCACGGCAGCTTCGAAGCGCGCGGCCGCCGACGTGCCGCCGGCGCGGCGGGCCCGGCCGGCGCGCACGTCCACGCCGCGCCCGTCCACACCGCGTCAGGCGGCCACCGGCGGTCAGGCGACCAACCCGGCGGGCGTCAGCGTGCGCCTCAACCCACCACCCGCCGCCGCTGCGCCGGCACCGCCTGTCAGCCCGGTGCCGCCGGTGGCGCCATCGAGCACCAATCAGCCGGTGGCGGACGCCCTCGTACTGTTCGGCGCCACCGGCGACCTGGCCAAGCGCAAGCTGTTCCCGGCGTTGTACGGGCTGGAGTTCCACGGCCACCTCACGGTGCCGGTCATCGGCGTGGCGCGCAGCGACTGGACCGACGCGGCGTTCCGCGCCCACTGCGAAGAGTCCATCCGGGCGAACATCAAGTCGCCCGACCGGGCCGTCATCGACCGGCTGCTGAAGCGCATGGACCTGGTCCAGGGTGACTACGCGAGCATGTCCACGTGGACCACGCTGCGTCACAAGCTGGACGCCTGCAAGTCCACCCAGGCCGTGTTCTACATGGCGATCCCGCCGACGATGTTCCCCGTCGTCGCCGAGAAGCTGGCCTCGGTCGGGTTGAACCGTCGCGGCCGGATCGTCGTCGAAAAGCCGTTCGGCCGTGATCTGCACAGCGCCCACGAGCTGAACGAACTGCTCCACTCGGTGTTCCCGGAGGAGCGGATCTTCCGCATCGACCACTACCTCGGCAAGGAGAGCGTCGAGGACCTCCTCGTGTTCCGCTTCTCGAACACGATGCTCGAACCGGTCTGGAACCGCAACTACGTGCGCAGCGTGCAGATCACGATGAGCGAGACGATCGGCGTCGAGGGCCGCGGCAGCTTCTACGACGGCGTCGGGGCGATCCGCGACGTCCTCCAGAACCACCTGTTGCAGGTCGTCTCGCTGGTCGCCATGGAGCCGCCGGTCGGCCCGGACTCGCGCTTCCTCCAGGACGAAAAGACCAAGGTCCTCGCGGCGATGCGTCCGATCGCTCCGGGCGATCTGGTGCGCGGCCAGTACGTCGGCTACCGCGACGAGCCCGGCGTGGCACCGGACTCCACCGTCGAGACCTTCGTCGCCGCCAAGCTGGAGATCGACTCGTGGCGGTGGGCCGGCGTGCCGTGGTACGTGCGCGCCGGCAAGGCCCTGGCCAGCGCGGCGACCGAGGTGGTCGTCGAGTTCCGCGAGCCGCCGGCGATGCTGTTCGACGAGGCCGGCGGCCCGACACCCGAGCGCAACCTGGTGCGCCTGCGGTTGGGGACCGACGACGGCGTGACGTTCAGCCTGCAGGTCAAGTCCCCCGGTCCGCAGATGGACAGCCAGAAGGTCGACATCGCCGTCGACTTCGCCGCCGCGCTCGGCGAGCGTCGCCAGGCGTACGAGCGCCTGCTGGACGACGCGCTGCAGGGGCTGCCCCGCCGCTTCGCCCGCGAGGACGTCGTCGAGCGCACCTGGGCGATCGTCCAGCCGATCCTCGACCAGCCCGGCGACGTGCTGCCGTACTTCCGCGGCTCGTGGGGTCCTGCCGAGTCCACCCGGATGATGGGCGGCGACACCTGGTACACCCCCAGCGTCTGACCACCAGGGGCCCAACCCGGCGCCCGTGGCGCCAGCGCGTCGCCGCGGCGTGTCAGGGGCTGCGTCGCGGGACGACCACGACGGTGCCGTCGGCATCGTGGTGGACGGCGACGCTGGCGCCGTAGAACTCGCTGAGCGTCTCGGGGCGCAGCACCTGCGCGGGGGCGCCGCTGGCGACGACGTGGCCCTGGTGCATCAGGGCCAGTCGATCGGCATACAACCCGGCCAGGGTCAGGTCGTGCATCGCCGAGACGACGGTCAGCCCCTGCTCCTTGCGCAGCCGGTCGACCAGCTCGAGTGCCTGCTGCTGGTGGCCGATGTCCAGCGCGCTGGTCGCCTCGTCGAGCAGCAGGATCGGCGACTCCTGGGCCAGGGCCCGGGCGATGACCAACCGCTGGCGTTCGCCGCCGCTCATCCGCCCGAGGCGCCGGCCGGTGAACTCGGTCAGCTGCAGGCGGGCGAGCACGGCCGCGGCGATGTCCCGGTCGTGGCGGGTTTCCCGGGCGAAGTAGCCGAGATACGGGTTGCGGCCGAGCAGCACGTACTCGCCCGCCGTCATGTCGTCGGGGTACTCGGGCACCTGCGGGACGTAGGCCACCAGCGCGGCGCGCCGCCGGGCGTCGCGCGCGGTCAGCGAGATGCCGTCGACCTCGATCGTGCCGCGATGGGCCACCAGCCCGCACACGGCGCGCAGCAGCGACGACTTGCCGGCGCCGTTCGGCCCGATCAGGCACAGCCACTCCCCCGGATGGACCGTGGCCGTGAACCCGGCGACCGCATCCGAAGCGGTGGGGTCGCCGGGCGCGGCGTAACGCACCCCGACGTCGTCGAAGCGCAGGCTGCTCATGCCATCCCCCGCCGGGTGCGCAACAGGATCACGAAGAACGGGCCGCCGAGCATCGCCGTGACCACGCCGATCGGGATCTCGCTGCCGCTCTGCAGCATCCGCGCGGGGATGTCGGCGAGGATCTGGAACGCCGCTCCGGCGACCACGCTGTT
>CAZMHG010000402.1:0-3489 GCA_964565975.1 uncultured Ilumatobacteraceae bacterium
TGCAGGAGTTCTGCGCCGGCAAGGTGGCCGAGGTGCGCACCGCGGTGCTCTACGAAAAGAGCCACTCGGTGGTGAAGTGCGACTACGTCTGGAAGCGCACCGACAGGTGGATCAACTTCCCGTGGAGCGACAAGGATCCCGTTGCCAAGCGCGACTGGGCCGTCAAGGACGCCTGAACCGGCGACGCGTCAGCTGCGGGCCAGGATCCGCAGCGCCGCATTGCGGCCGCTGGCGCCCCACACCCCGGCGCCAGGAAACGTCGCCGCACCGGTGAGGTACAGCCCGGGAACCGGCGTCTCGTAGCGCGTCAGCTCTGGGTTCTTGTTGACCAGCGAGGCCAACGGGCCACCGGCGAAGCTGGTCGCGTGGCCGGCCGGGAGGTGGAACTCGCGCTCGTAGCTCAGCGGCGTCTTCACCCTCCACTCGCCGAGCCCGCCGATCCAACCGGGTTGCACCATCCCGGCGAGCAGGTCGAGCCAGCGGCGCGGCTCGACCGGTGACTGCCAGCCACCCCGGAAGCGGTACGGCGTGTACAGCGTCTCCAGGCTCAGCAGGTGTGCGCCGGCAGGCGCGACGGACGGGTCGCTGACGCTCGGGGCGTTGCCGATCAGCGCCGGGCGGTCGAGGATCGCGCCGTCGGCGATCATCGACGCGCCGCGGACCATGTCCTCGACCGACGGCGCGACGACGAACGACGCGCCGAGGGCGCTGTCCGGGATCCGGTCGCCGAGGGTTCGCAGCCGGGGCGGCGTGGCGATCACGGCGTCGATCTTGGACTCGTATCCCTCGGCGTGGTCGATCGCTCGCCACCGCTGCACCAGCCGCCCGGCGCACGACGGCGGCTGGTGCAGCCAGGTGAGGAACGTGTCGTGCGGGTTGCACGCCGAGACCACCCGCGGCGCGGTCAGCTCGGTGCCGTCGGTCAGCCGCACCCCGGCCACCGCGCTCGTGGAGCACAGGATCCGGTCGACTGCCGCACCGAGCCGTAGGTCACCTCCGGCGGCGGCGAACGCGGCGGCGAGCGTGGCCGGCACCTGCCCGCTGCCGCCGACCGGGCGCCCGAGTTGGGCGACGTGGCGCATCGCGTACGTCAGCGCGCCCAGCCCGGATCCGGGCGTCTCGGGCGAGATCCCCCAGACCATTGGCCCGACGGCCAGCCCGGGGGCTTGCAGCGCAGGAGTGCGGAAGTAGCGGCGCATCACCGCAGCAGCGCTCATCCGGCTCCACCTGGCCAGTGTCAGCGCGCCCCGGCCACGATGCCGCGCGAGCGTGCCGGCCAGCCCACCGACCGACGGTGGTCGCGTCGCCGCGTCCAGGACCAGCCGCACCGCGGGCATCGCCGCAGCGGCGTATCGCCGGTAGCCGTCGACCTCGCCCGGATGGACCTGCGCGAGGTCGTCCAGCGTCTGCTCCAGCGAGTGGTACGAAACCCACGCCGGCGCGTCGGACCACGTCGCGTTGAACTGGGCGGGATCGATGTCGAGGTAGCGCAGGCCGTGGCCCGCAAGGCCCAACTCGTCGATCACCGGCGTGGTGCGGAACGTCAGGTGGTCGCAGTTGCAGATGTTCGCCACGCCACCGCCGAACGGCTCGCTGCCGGCAGTGCCGCCGACGCTCGAGCGTGCCTCCAGCAGCGCGGTGCGCAAACCGGCGCGGGCCAGGTAGGCGGCACAGACCAGCCCGTTGTGCCCGGCCCCGATGACGATCACGTCGTAGTCCGCGCCAGCCACCGCGCCATTCTGGCGGCCACTCGTGACGCCGCGTCTATCGTGCCGGGGGTGACCAGTCCGAGCCGTCGATTTGCCGACCTGCGAGCGCCGGAGATCGCCCAGCGGCTGACCGATCGATCGATCCTGCTGCAGCCCCTTGGCGCCATCGAGCAGCACGGGCCGCACCTTCCGCTGTCGACCGACTCGATCGTCGCCACCGCGGTGGCCCAGGCCGTGGTCGAGCGGCACGGCGACGAGCACGACGTGTGGCTGCTGCCGACGCTCGACTACACCAAGAGCAACGAGCACGCCTGGTCGCCAGGGACGATCTGGCTGTCGGCCACCACGCTGCTCGCCGTGCTCGACGATCTCGGCCGGTGCCTGGCGACCACCGCAGCACGCAAGCTGGTCTTCCTCAACGGCCACGGCGGGAACAGCGCGCTGCTCAACGTCGCCAACCGCGAGCTGCGGCTGCGCCACGGGCTGCAGACGTTCCTCGCCCACCCGGGGCTGCCGGTGGACCAGGGCGGTTCGGCACCTGCGTCCGAGCTTGGCATGGGCGTGCACGGCGGCGAGGAGGAGACGTCGATCATGCTGCACCTCGCCCCCTCGCTCGTCGATATGTCCCTCGCCGTCCGCTCGGTCCCCGAGGCCCTCGCGGCGAACCGGTACGTGCGGTTCGGGGGCCGGGTGAGCTTCGGCTGGCTGTCCAACGACTTCTTCCCCAACGGTGTGATCGGCGACCCCACCGGTGCCACCGCCGCCCGCGGCCAGGAGCTGTTCGACGGCGCGGTCGGTTCGCTGGCCGCCGCCCTAGCGGAGATCTCCGCGTTCGAGTTCGGCCGATGACCCTGCGCATCGACCCCAACCGCCTGTGGGACCGCCTCGCCGCCCTCGGCCAGATCGGCGCCGTCCACGGACCGAACGGCGAGCGGGGATGTGCCCGCCTGGCGCTGACCGACGAGGACCGCCTCGGGCGCGACACCGTCGTCGGGTGGATGCGCGAGCTGGGCTTGGACGTGTCCGTCGACCGGATCGGCAACGTGGTCGCCACCCGCGCCGGCAGCGACCCGTCCGCGGCGCCGGTGATGGTCGGGTCGCACATCGACACCGTGCGCACCGGGGGATGGTTCGACGGCAACCTCGGTGTGCTGTCCGGGCTGGAGGTCGTCCAGACGCTGGACGACGCCGGTGTGCGCACCCGTCACCCGATCTCGGTCGCCTTCTTCACCGACGAGGAGGGTGCCCGGTTCCAGCCCGACATGCTCGGCAGCCTGGTGTTCGTCGGTGGGATGCCGGTCGAGGAAGCCCTCGACGTGCGCGCCGCCGACGACCATGCCCGCCTCGGCGACGAGTTGGACCGGATCGGGTACGCCGGCGCGATGCCGTGCCCGACGGCGATCCGGCCGCACGCCTACCTGGAGTACCACATCGAGCAGGGTCCGGTGCTCGAGGACGAGGGCGTGACGATCGGCGTGGTCACCGGGGTCCAGGGCATCTCGTGGACCGAGCTGACGATCACCGGCCGCTCGGCCCACGCCGGCACGACACCGATGCGCCTTCGGCGCGATCCGGCGTACGCCGCCGCGGTGATCACCACGGCGGTGCGCGACATCGCCACCGAGATGGGTGGCGCGCAGGTCGCCACGGTCGGCCGCGTGGAGCTGACGCCGAACCTGGTCAACGTCGTCGCCGCGTCGGTGACGCTGACCGTCGACCTGCGCAACACCGACGAGGGCCTCCTGCAACTCGCCGAGCAGCGCTTCATGCAGGTCTGCGA
>CAZMHG010000403.1:0-3481 GCA_964565975.1 uncultured Ilumatobacteraceae bacterium
GCTCAAGCCGGCGGTCATCACCCAGGCCTCCGGCAGCTACTTCTGGACCGAGGACGGCAACAAGTACCTGGACTTCGCCAGCCAACTGGTCAACATGAACATCGGTCATCAGCACCCCAAGCTGGTCGCCGCGATCCAGGAGCAAGCCGGCCGGTTGTGCACCGTGGCACCCAGCTTCGCCAACGACGCACGCAGCGAAGCAGCCCGCCTGATCGTCGAAGCCGCAGCGGTGGGCACGCCCGACAGCACGCTCACCAAGGTGTTCTTCACCAACGGCGGAGCAGAGGCCACCGAGAACGCGGTGCGCATGGCCCGGTTGCACACCGGCAGGTTCAAGATCCTCAACCACTACCGCAGCTACCACGGGGCGACGAACGGCTCGATCACGCTCACCGGCGACCCGCGGCGGTGGCCGAGCGAGCCGGGCATGCCCGGCGTGGTCAAGTTCTGGGGGCCGTACTCGTACCGCAGCGCGTTCCACGCGGCCGACGACGCCGAAGAGGGCGCCCGCGCCCTGGCGCACCTCGACGACGTGCTGATGGTCGAAGGCGCGCAGACGGTCGCGGCGATCATCGTCGAGACCGTCGTCGGCACGAACGGCATCCTGGTGCCGCCCGACGGCTACCTGCAGGGTCTGCGCGACCGCTGCACGGCGAACGGCATCATCCTGATCTTCGACGAGGTGATGGCAGGGTTCGGTCGCTGCGGCGAGTGGCTGGCCTTCCAGCACTGGGGCGTCCAGCCCGACCTGGTGTGCTTCGCCAAGGGCGTCAACTCTGGCTACCTGCCTCTCGGCGGGGTGATCATCGGCGAGCAGGTGTGGCGGACGTTCGAGGATCGCCAGTACCCCGGCGGGCTCACCTACAGCGGTCACCCCCTGGCGTGCGCCAGCGCCGTGGCGAGCATCAACATCTTCAAGGAGGAGGGCATCGTCGACAACGCCCGGGCCCTCGGCGAGGACGTGATCGGGCCGGGCCTCGAGAAGCTGCAGGCCAACCACCCCTCGGTCGGCGAGGTCCGCGGCCTGGGCGTGTTCTGGGCGATCGAGCTGGTCCGCGACCGGGCAACCCACGAGCCGCTGGTTCCGTACAACGCCGGCGGTGCGGCTGCCCAGCCGATGAACGACTTCGCCGCGGCGTGCAAGTCCAAGGGGCTGTGGCCGTTCGTCCACTTCAACCGGACCCACGTGTGCCCGCCGTGCACCGCCACGGCCGACGAGGTCGAGACCGGCCTGGCGATCCTCGACGAGGCGCTGACGGTCGCCGACGGCTTCTACACCGGCTGATCGCGCACCCTCGCATCGCGCACCTCCGAATCGCGCACCTCCGAATCGCGCACCTCCGAATCGCGCACGGTCGCATCGCGCACCGGCCGATCCCCGTCCGGGATACGGTCTCGGGGATGAGCCGTGTCTCACCGCGCAACATCTTGGGGCTGACCCTCGCCGTGCTGGCCGGTGCGGCATGCGCCGCCGCAGCCACCTCCGTCACCGTCGCGGCAGGCACCACCGTTCCCGTCACGGAGTCGGTCACGGGAACGGTCGCGGCCACCGTCCCCGGCGCGGGCCCGGATTCCACCGTGCCGCCGGCCACTGCGCAGACCGCGATCTCCGCCGACGAGGCCCGCCAGGCGCTGCGCGAGATCGCCTCGTCGGGCGAGCCGATCCACCTCGTGCGCCGTCTGCAGCTCGACGTGTCGGCCACCTCGACGGGGACGCCAGGTGCTGGCGGGCTCGTCCAGCAGCGCCTGCTGACGCTGTCGTGCATCGACGACGACTGCACCCAACTCGCCGCATCCGAAGCCGTGCCGTGGAATCCCGACGTGCCCCTGTTCCAGCCCGCGCCCGCCCAGCTGGACGGCACCAACCTGATGTACGGCGGGTCGTACGGCTCGGCGTGCACCGCAACCACCGCTGCCACCACCGCGGGCACCGCGCCGACGGCGACCACCTCCCTGGTCAGCACGCTCGCCGTGGTCGGCCTGGGTACCGGCACGGCGATCGGGCTGGTCGGCACGACCACCATCGACACCGGGTGCGCCACGGCCAAGCCGTACGAGGTGCGCACGCTCGGCATCTCGCCCGACGCTCCGAGCACGGCAATCCCACAGGGCCAGTTCACCGCCGACGGGCCGAACGGCAAGCAGGTCGTCTCGATCGCCCCATGCGCCGCCGCACAGACCGAGTGCACCGCAGTGTTGGCCGAGACGGTGGCCGCGGCCGACCCGTCGGCGACGCCGAACACCCAGATCGTGGAGTACCCGTTGACGGACAACGCCGAGGGTGACGGCCTCGAGGGCAGCGCGGTGTACCGCGCTGCGTGCGAACCGGCCGGCGGCCTGCCCACCGCGGCGGACGCGTACGAGGTCACCTCCAGCGTCAGCGTCGACGCGGTGGCCATCGACGGCACCACCGTGCTGCTCGTCAACGGCGTGCGTGACGGCACCACGACGCAGGCCGGGTGCGCGCCGCTGGAGGACGACATCGACCTGGCCCTGCTCCCGGCCGGCAAGGACGCCGCAGCGACCTAGGCTCGCCGGCGATGAACTGGCGACACCCCGGCAGGCTCGGGGCAGTCCTGTACGCCACGGTGGCCGCGCTGGTCGGCATGCTCACCGCAACCGTCAGCCGGCTCGAGGTCGCCCGCCAGCGGGGCCGGCGGGCGATCGCCCGCGGCCTGCCGGCCGGACCGGTCATCGTGATCTCCAACCACACCAGCTACGCCGACGGTGTGCTGCTGGTGCTCGCCTGCCGGCGTCTGGGCCGGTCGCTGCGCATGATGGCCACGGCGGGCGTGTTCAAGGTGCCCGTCGTGGGCCGCCTGTTCCGCCGCGTCGGGTTCATCCCGGTCAAGCGCGGCACGGCGCAGGCCGCGGACGCGCTCGCACCAGCGCTGCAGGCATTGGCCGCCGGCGAGGCCGTCGGGGTGTTCCCCGAGGGCCGGCTCACGCGCGTCCCGGCGTGGTGGCCCGAGCGGGCCAAGACCGGTGCCGTCCGCCTGGCGCTGGCCAGCGGCGCACCGATCGTCCCCGTGGCGATGGAGGGCGCGCACCGCGTCGTGGGTCAGCGCCGGATCGCGTTCGGGGTGCTGCTCAACCTGATCCGCCGGCCGAAAGTCGACGTGCGCGTGGGCGAGCCGATCGACGTGCGCGCCCTGATGCACATCGGCCCGGTCACCGAACCGACCCCGCAGGAGATCCGCCTGGCGACCGACGAGGTGATGGGCAAGCTGGTGGCGCTGCTCGCCGACCTGCGCGGGCAGGCCAGCCCACACCCGCAGGGCGCACCGCGCGCCGCCGATTGATCGCCGCGGCGATCGGTCAGTGCACCGTCCAGGTGCCGTTGCTGCGCAGCAGGGAACCCAGGTCGCCGGGGCCCTTCTTCTCCAGCACCGACGCCAGCTGGGCGCCGACCATCGTGCCGTAGTCGGGACGCTCGACCGAGCGGAAGATGCCGAACGGGGTCGCCTCGTGGTCGCTGTGG
>CAZMHG010000404.1:0-3481 GCA_964565975.1 uncultured Ilumatobacteraceae bacterium
ACGACAAGATGGCCGAGCTGGAAAAGCTCAACGCCAACGCCCGCCAGGCACTGATCATGTCGGCCGACGCGCAGAAGTCGGGCGACTCGTCGAAGGCGACGCAGTACAACTCCGCCGCCGAGACGATCGCCAACCAGCTGATCCAGGTCGAGCGCGATGTCGAGGGACTCAAGAAGATGGTCCTCGACGCGACCCAGGCCGCCGATCAGGCCAAGAGCGCCGTCGCCCAGAACAGCCGGCTCCTGCAGCAGAAGCTGGCCGAGAAGTCCAAGCTGCTCAGCCAGCTCGACCAGGCCAAGATGCAGGAAGAGATGAACAAGGCGATGAACCAGCTGAACGAGGCCGTCGGCGCCGACGTCCCGTCGTTCAACGAGGTCCAGGCCAAGATCGAAGCCCGCTACGCGCGCGCCCGCGCCGCCAGCGAGTTGAACGAGACCTCGGTCGAGAGCCGGGTGATGGAAGTCGAGCAGGCGACCGCCAACGTCGAGGCGCAGAGCCGCCTCAGCCAGCTGCGTGCCGAGCTCGGCCTCGATCCGGCGCCGGGCGCGCAGACCCTCCCCGCATCGGGCGAGGCGGCCACCGCCACCGAGCCGCCCGCCGGCGCCACGCAACCGGGCTGACTCGCCCGGCCCGGGCGCCCACCCTGCCCGGGCCTGATCAGCTGAGCAGCACGAGGTCGTCGCGGTGCACGACTTCGTGAGCGACGTGCGACGGCAGATCGCTGGTGCGCTTGCCGGCAACCTCACGCAAGGTCGTGGCGTCCAGCAGCACCATGCCACGGGCCACCGCCGTACCGGCCGTGTCGCGAATGTCGACGATCGCGTCCTCGTCGAACCGTCCGGCGACCGACGTCACGCCCGCCGGCAGCAGTGACGTGCCGCGGACCAATGCGCGGCACGCACCATCGTCGACGACGAGCGTGCCTTCGACCTGCGTGGCGAAGGCGATCCACAGCTTGCGTGCCGGCAACCGGCGCACGCCGGGCCGGAACGTCGTGCCGACCAGCCGACCAGCGGCGGCCGCGAGGATCACATCCGGACGCTGCGCCGCGGCGATCACCGCGGTCACACCCGACCACGACGCCATCCGCGCCGCGGCAAGCTTGGAGGCCATCCCCCCACTCCCCCGATTGGTGCCGCTCTGCGTCGCCGTGACCGCCAGCAACGGATCGTCGGACGGCACCTCGGCGATCAGCTCGGCGCCGGGCACCAGCCGGGGATCGGCGGTGTACAGCCCGTCCATGTCGGTGAGCAGCACCAGGAGGTCGGCGGCGACGTTGTTGGCCAGCAGCGCGGCGATCCGGTCGTTGTCGCCATAGCGCTGCTCGGCGCCGGCGATGGCGTCGTTCTCGTTGACGATCGGGATGCAGCCCAGCTCGAGCAGCCGCACGATCGTCTTGCGCGCGTGCAGGTACTGGCGCCGGTCGATGAAGTCGTTGGCCACCAGCAGGACCTGCGCGGCGACCAGGCCGTAGGCACCGAGCGCGCGGTTGTAGGTCTCGACCAAGCGGCTCTGGCCGGCGGCCGAGATCGCCTGAAGGGTGGTCATGTCGGTCGGTCGGCTGGCCAGGCCGAGTGCATCGACGCCCGCCGACACCGCGCCGCTGGAGACGAGCAGGACCTGATGGCCGTCGGCGCGCAGCTTGGCCAACTGCTCGCACACGCCGTCGATCACGGTCTGGTTGATGACGCCGCGGGCGTCGGTGATCGACGAGGTCCCGATCTTGACGACGATGCGCATCACCCGTCCGGCTCGTACTCGAACGAGAACCCGGAGATCCACACCACGTCGCCCTGCACCGCCCCGGCGCGGGCCAGCAGCCGGGGGACGCCGAGCCGCTTCAACTGGTGGTCGATGAACGACAACGCGTCCGGCGTGGTGACGTCGTTGAGCGCGACGATGCGTTCGACCTGGCGGCCGAGCAGGCGGAACTCGTGCTCGCCGACGCGTTCGACGCGCGCCCCGTCGACCTCGGGTCGGATGATCACCACACCCTCGTGCGCCGGCTGAGCCTCGCGGGCCTCGTGGACGAGGGCGGCCATGCGCCCGACGAGCTGACGCACCCCCTGCCCGGTGACCGCCGAGACCTCCTCGCCGTCCCACGGGAAGGCTGCCGAGTCGGATTTCGTCCCGACCACCAGGCGCGGCCGGTCGAGCAGTTCGGGTCGGTACGCGCCCAGCTCGGCCAGCAGGACCGCGTGTTGCTCCTCGGGCGAGATGCCGTCGGCGTTGGCCAGATCGAGCATCAGGCACAGCACCCGAGCCCGCTCGATGTGGCGCAGGAAGCGGTGGCCCAGGCCCTTGCCGTCGCTCGCGCCCTCGATCAGGCCGGGGATGTCGGCGACGACGAACTCGGTGTGATCGTCGAGACGGACGACGCCCAGGTTCGGCTCCAGCGTCGTGAAGGGGTAGTCGGCGATCTTCGGCTTGGCCGCCGAGATCACGCTGATCAGCGTGCTCTTGCCGACGTTCGGGTACCCGACGAGGGCGACGTCGGCCATCAGCTTGAGCTCCAGCTTCAGCCAGCGCTCCTCGCCGTGCTCGCCCTGCTCGGCGAAGCTGGGGGCGCGGCGCTTGTTCGACAGGAACTTGGCGTTGCCCCGGCCGCCGCGGCCCCCTGCGGAGGCCAGCCAGCGGTCACCGTGGTTGGCCAGATCGGCGAGCAGCTCGCCGCTGTACAGGTCGCTGACCACGGTGCCCTCGGGCACGCGCACCTCCAGCGACTCACCGCGCTTGCCGTGCAGGTCCTTGCCCTTGCCGTGCACGCCGTTGGTCGCCCGGCGATGCGGATGGTCGCGGAAGGCCAGCAGGGAGGCCACGTTGCGGTCGGCGACCAACCACACGTCGCCGCCCTTGCCGCCGTCGCCGCCATTCGGCCCGCCGTAGACGACCGGGCCCTCGCGGCGGAACGACACCGCACCCGCCCCGCCGTCACCGCCCCGCGTGTTCAGTTGGGCTTCGTCGACGAACCCGCTCATAGCTGATCGACCACGCTACCGGCGGTCGCCGCGCCGCCCGAGTCCCGCCGGTACGTTGGATCCATGGGCACCGGCGCGCACGAGGACATCGCTGGTCGTGCCGAACGATGGGCGGGCACGATGCGCGGCCACGCCGTGTCGGGCATCCGGCTTGCCCATGGCGATTCGTGGGCCGGAACCGGTTCCCCGTTCCGGCTCGACCGGGCAGCACGCGAAGCGCACGACGACGAGCACCTCGCGGTGCTGGCGACGCGGGCGAGCGGTGCCGGCAACCGCGCCGTGGCCGAGCCACCCGACCCGTTCCGCACCTGCTTCGAGCGTGACCGCGACCGCATCCTGCACAGCACCTCGTTCCGCCGGCTGGCCGGCAAGACCCAGGTGTTCGTGTTCCCCGAGGACCACCAACGGACCCGGCTGACCCACGCGCTCGAAGTGGCCCAGATCGCCGTGTCCGTCGCCCGCGCGCTGGGCCTCAACGTCGCGTTGACCGAGGCGATCGCCCT
>CAZMHG010000405.1:0-3477 GCA_964565975.1 uncultured Ilumatobacteraceae bacterium
CGACGGCGAGCCAGCGAAGCTTGCCGAGCGGTTCACCGGCCGGCTGCAGTTCGGCACGGCGGGGCTGCGTGCCGCGGTCGGCGCCGGGCCGCAGCGGATGAACCGGCTTGTCGTGCGCCAGGCCGCGGCGGGCCTCGCCGATCACCTGCTGGCGACCGATCCGCAGGCCCGCCGGCGTGGTGTGATCATCGGCTACGACGCCCGCCGCAAGAGCGACCTGTTCGCCATGGACACGGCTCGGGTGATGGCCGGCCGGGGCATCAAGGCGCTGCTGTTCGACATGGTCGTGCCCACGCCGGTGCTCGCCTGGAACATCACCGGACACGACTGCGCCGCCGGCGTGATGGTCACCGCGTCGCACAACCCGCCGGCGGACAACGGCTACAAGGTCTACCTCGACAGCGGATGCCAGATCGTCTCGCCGGCCGACGCGCAGATCTCGGCGTGCATCGATCGGGTCGATCCGTGCGACGTCCCGCTGTCCGCCGAGGACGATCCGCTGATCGTCCACCTCGACGACGACGAGGTCCAGGCGTACCTCGCCTCGGTCCCCAACGTCCGCCTGCGCACCGACGTGCCCACCGTGCCTGTCGCCTACACCGCACTGCACGGTGTCGGCGGGGCGACGCTGCTCCGGGCGTTCGAAGCGGCCGACATGGCCGAACCGGCCGTCGTCGCCGAGCAGCAGCAGCCCGACGGCACGTTCCCCACGGTGTCGTTCCCCAACCCCGAGGAACCGGGTGCGATGGACCTGCTGTTCGCCGAGGCGAAGCGCACCGGCGCGGTGATCGCCCTGGCCAACGACCCCGACGCCGACCGGATGGCCGCGGCGATCCCCACGCTCGACGGCGAGTGGCGAAAGCTGAGCGGGGACGAGATCGGCTGGCTGCTCGCCGACCACATCATCGCCCACACGTCCGGCGACGACCGGATGGTCGTCACCACGCTCGTGTCGTCGTCGATGCTCGGCCAGATGGCCGCCGCGGCTGGCATCCACTACGAGGAGACGTTCACCGGGTTCAAGTGGATCGGCCACACGATCCTGCAGCACCCCGACCGCCACTTCGTGTTCGGCTACGAGCAGGCGCTCGGATACCTGGTGTGCGGCCGCCCGCTGGACAAGGACGGGATCACCGCGGCCGTGCTGATGGCCGAGGTCGCCGCGCTCGCCGAGTCCGAGGGGCTGACGCTGCAGGATCGGTTGGACGCGCTGACGCGCCGGTTCGGCCGTCACCTGATCGGCGACATGTCGGTGAAGATGGCTCCTGCGGACGCGAAGCTGGCCGTCCAGCGGTTGCGCGCCACACCGCCCGCCGCGGTCGGCGACGCGCAGGTCACCTCGGTCACGTGGTACGACGAAGCCGGCCTGCTGCGCCTGCAGTGCGGCGACGCGCTGCGGTTGCAGGTCCGCCCAAGCGGCACCGAGCCGAAGGTCAAGCTGTACGGCGAGGGCATCGACATCGACCCCACGCCGTACGTGAGAACGCTCGCCGAGTTGCTCACCGCGCCCGCCGGGGCGTAGCTCCACCTCCGTATCGTGATGTCCGAAATCCGCCAGTTCGGTCAGATGGCGGATGGCACACTGGACGCATGCTCGACGTCGACCGGTGCTACCAGGCGGTGCAGAGCCGTGACGCGCGCTTCGACGGATGGTTCGTCACCGCCGTGCGCACGACCGGCATCTACTGCCGTCCCAGCTGCCCGGCGTTGACGCCGCGGCGGCACAACGTCGAGTTCCACCCCACCGCAGCGGCCGCCCAGCAGCACGGGTTCCGGGCCTGCAAGCGGTGCCGTCCGGATGCGACACCCGGCTCGCCGGAGTGGAACCTGCGCGACGACCTCGTCGGGCGGGCGATGCGCCTGATCGCCGACGGGGCGATCGACCTGGACGGTGTCAGCGGCCTGGCGACACGCCTCGGCTACAGCGAGCGCCAGATCCGCCGGATCCTGCTCGACGAGCTCGGTGCCGGACCGGTCGCCTTGGCCAGGGCGCAACGCGCCCAGACGGCACGGCTGCTGATCGAGACCACCGACCTGCCGATGACCGACATCGCGTTTGCCGCAGGGTTCGGCAGCGTGCGCCAGTTCAACGACACGGTGCGCGAGGTGTTCGCCACCGCGCCGTCCGATCTGCGTCGGGGCAGCGACACCGGACGAGGCAACGGTTCGCTGACGATCCGGCTGGCTGCCCGCCGGCCCTTCGACGGCGGCTCGACGCTGGCGTTCCTCGGTGCACGCGCGATCCCCGGGTTGGAGACCTGGGACGGCACCACCTTTGCCCGCGCGATGCACCTGCCACGCGGCGCGGGCATCGTGCGCTTGTCCGCTGCCGAAGACCACGTGCGTTGCACGCTCCGCCTCGACGACGTCGCCGACCTGCAACCCGCCGTGCGGCGCTGCCGGCAGCTGCTCGACCTCGACGCCGACCCGGTCGCCGTCGACGGCATGCTGGGGGCCGATCCGCTGCTCGCGCCGCTCGTGCGGGCGACGCCCGGGCGGCGCAGCCCTGGCGCGGTCGACGGCGCCGAACTGGCCAGCCGCGCCGTGCTCGGCCAGCAGATCACCATCGCCGCCGCACGCACGCTGGCCGGCCGGCTCGTCGCACGCTACGGCGAGCCGCTGACGCGGCCGCACGAGGGCATCACCCATCTGTTCCCGACGCCTGCCGCGCTGTCGACGTTGACCGCGGGCGATGTGGCGATGCCGGCGCGGCGGATCGCGACGCTCGCCGAGGTCAACCGGCGGCTGGCCTGCGGCGAACTGATCGTCGATCCGTCGAGCGATCGGCGTGAGGTGCGCGAGCGACTGGCCGGCGTGCCCGGCATCGGTCCGTGGACGGTCGGTTACGTGGCGATGCGCGCCCTCGGCGACCCCGACGTGTTCCCGCAGGGGGACGTGGTCCTGCGTGCCCGGCTGGCAGGCGCCGTACCTGCCACCGACCCCGAGTCCTGGCGCCCGTGGCGCTCGTACGCAGCCCACCACCTGTGGGCCGCACCTACCCCCAAGGAGCATTCGTGAGACGAATCATCGACACCCCCATCGGCGCCCTCACGTTGGACGCCACCGACGACGGCCTGACGCAGGTCTTCTTCCCTGGCGAGGTTCCGCCTGCACCCGCGGAGCAGTCCTCCGAACCGGCAACCCGTCACCTGGACCGCGCCGCGGCGCAGCTCACCGAGTACTTCGCCGGCACCCGCCAGACGTTCGACCTGGCGTTGGCTCCGGCCGGGACGGCCTTTCAGCGCCAGGCGTGGATGGTGCTGCGCCGGATCCCGTACGGCGAGACGATCACCTACGGCGAGCAGGCCCGCCGTCTCGGCGACCCGAACAAGAGCCGTGCGGTCGGCGCGGCGAACGGCCGCAACCCGTTGCCGATCGTCGTGCCGTGCCACCGCGTCGTCGGTGCCAACGGCAAGCTCACCGGGTTCGCCGGTGGGTTGGACACCAAGGCCTGGCTGCTGGACCACGAGCTGACAT
>CAZMHG010000406.1:0-1897 GCA_964565975.1 uncultured Ilumatobacteraceae bacterium
GCCACGCCCTCCACGACCATCTCGTTGAGCGCACGCACGGTGCGGGCGATCGCGGTGTCGCGGTCCTTGCCCCACACGATCAGCTTGCCGACGAGGTTGTCGTAGTACTGGCTGATCGTGTCGCCGCTCTCGTACCCGCTGTCGAACCGGATGCCGAAGCCGTCGGCCGGCACGAGCTTGGTGATGGTGCCGGGGGAGGGCAGGAACTTGCCGCCGGCCGGGTTCTCGGCGTTGATGCGGATCTCGATGCCGTGGCCGTATCGGCGCGCGGCGACCTCGTCCTGGGTCATCGGCAGGCGCTCGCCGCTGGCCACTCGAATCTGCCACTCGACGAGGTCGATGCCGGTGACGACCTCGGTGACCGGGTGCTCGACCTGCAGGCGGGTGTTCATCTCGAGGAAGAAGAACTGGCCGTCCTGGTAGATGAACTCGACGGTGCCGGCGTTGAAGTAGCCGACGGCCTTGGCCGCCTTGATCGCCGCCTCGCCCATCGCATCCTCGATGCCGGGCCCGAGGGCCGGCGCCGGCGCCTCTTCGACCAGCTTCTGGTGGCGGCGCTGTGCCGAGCAGTCGCGGGTGGAGACCCACACGACGTTGCCCTGCTGGTCGCCGACGATCTGTACCTCCACGTGGCGCGGCCAGGTGAGGTAGCGCTCGACGTAGATCTCGTCACGGCCGAAGAACGCCTTGGCCTCGCGCTGCGCAGAGTCCATCGCCTCTTGCACCTCGTCGGCCGAGCGGACCACCTTCATGCCGCGGCCGCCGCCGCCGAACGCGGCCTTGATGGCCACCGGCCAGCCGAACTCGTTGCCGAAGTCGGTGATCTCCTTGGCGGTGGTGACGAACTCGGTCGTGCCGGGCACGATCGGGCATCCGCCGCGCAGCGCGGCCTTGCGGCTGCTGACCTTGTCGCCCATCTCGACGATCGCCGACGCCGGCGGGCCGATGAACGCCACACCGAGATCGGTGATCGCCTGGGCGAAATCGGCGTTCTCGCTGAAGAACCCGTAGCCCGGGTGCACCCCGTCGGCACCGCTGCGGCGCACCGCGTCGAGGATCGCCGCGGTGTTCAGGTAGCTCTCGGCGGCCGCCTGCCCGCCCAGTGCGTACGCCTCGTCGGCGAGGCGGACGTGCAGCGCGTTGCGGTCGAGCTCGGAGTACACCGCGACCGTCTTGATGCCCATCTCGCGAGCGGCGCGGATGACACGGACGGCGATCTCGCCGCGATTGGCGATCAGGATCTTGCTCAGCACATCTGGCAATCTACGCGGAATGCCATCCGAGCACGTCATCCCGGACGGCCCCGCCGAGGCACCCATGTGGCCGCCCGGGTGGCACGTGACCGTCGTCGAGTCGACCGGTTCGACCAACGACGACCTGGTCGCCGCCGGTGCCGCGGGCGCCCCGGACCGCAGCGTGCTGGTCGCCCGCCACCAGTCGGCCGGCCGCGGCCGGCTGGACCGCCGATGGGATGCGCCCCCGGGGTCGAACCTGCTCGTCTCGATCCTGTTCCGCACGGTGCCTGCGGTTGCCGCCGAGCTCACCCAGCGTGTCGGCCTGGCCGCGTGTGCCGTGGCCCGCGGTGCAGGCGTCGACGCCACCTTGAAGTGGCCCAACGACGTGCTCGTCGGCGAGCGCAAGTTGGCCGGCATCCTGGCGCAGGGCGGGCCGGACCTGGCGTTCGTCGTCATCGGCCTCGGCCTGAACGTGCGCTGGTGCCCGCCCGGCGCAGTGTGCCTCGGCCCGCACCACGATCCGTTGGCCGTCCTGGCCGACGTGCTGCGCGCCCTCGACGCCCAGCCCGACGACATCCGGCCCCAGTACCGGGCCGCGCTGGCCACCCTCGGGCGGCACGTCCGTGCCGAGCTGACCGACCGGGTGATCGAGGGCACCGCGA
>CAZMHG010000406.1:1907-3464 GCA_964565975.1 uncultured Ilumatobacteraceae bacterium
CGTCGACGCCGACGGGCGACTCGTCCTCCTCGACGGGGCCGGCCGGCGGCACCTGCTCAGCGTCGCCGACGTGGTGCACGTGCGCGGCGCGCCGGGGTGACGCCATGATGGGTCGATGCGTCTGGCCGCCAACCTGTTGTGGTGCGTGCCAGGTGCGGTCGGCGGCTCCGAGGAGTACCTGACCCGCCAGCTGCTCGGCCTGGCCGACGTCGCCCCGGACCTGGCCACGGCCACCACCGTGTACGCGCTCCACGGGTACGCCGCGGCCCATCCCGACGTCGCTGCCGCGTTCCGCATCGTCAGCCCGTCGTTCGACGGCGCCTCGCGCCCCCGCCGGATCGTCGGCGAGAGCACCTGGCTGCGTGCGCGCACGACGGGTGCCGACCTGGTGCACCACGGTGGCGGCACCGCGCCGCTCGCGGCGCGCCGCCCATACCTGCTGACCATCCACGATCTGCAGTACCGCACGTTCCCGCAGTACTTCTCGGCCCGCAAGCGGCGCTACCTGGACGCGGTGATCCCGCGTTCGGCGCGGCGCGCCGCGCTCGTCGCCGTCCCCACCGAGTACGTGCGCGGCACGGTGATCGACGCCTTCGGTCTGCGCCCGGAGCGTGTCCAGGTCGTCCCGCACGGCGTCGAGCCGGCGGTCGCAAGCAACGTCACGCCCGCTGCCGAGGTGCGTGCCCGATACGGGCTCGGTGACGGACCGTTCTGCGTGTATCCGGCCGTCACCCACCCGCACAAGCGCCACCGGCGGCTCGTCGAACTGCTCGCCGGGCCGTGGCGCGAGCGCGACATCCGCATCGTCTGCTGCGGCGGCATCGGTGCCGCCGAGGGCGATCTGGCCGGCGCCGACCGGCGACTCGTCCGCCTCGGGCGGGTGCCCGACGCCGACCGCAACGGCCTCGTCGCCGCGGCCGAGGCACTGCTGTTCCCCAGCTCCTACGAAGGCTTCGGCGCGCCGCTGATCGAGGCGATGACGCTCGGCACGCCGGTCGTGTGCTCCTCCGCGGCGGCGCTGCCCGAGGTTGCCGGCGACGCGGCCGTCGTGCGCCCCGACACCGTCGAGGCCTGGGCCGACGTGCTCGACGACGTCTCCGCCAGGCGGGCCGAGCTGGTCGAATCCGGGCGGCGCCGGGCCGCGCAGTTCACCTCGGCGCGCAGCGGCACAGCGCTGGCCGCCGCCTACCGCACCGTGCTGGACGGTCGCGTATGAGCGCCCACCGGCCATTGCGCCTGCTGGTGCTGTGCCCGCACGTCGCCCCGGACACCGCGCCGACCGGTGTGGTGATGACGCGCATCGTGGAGGAGCTGGCCGCTCGTGGCCACCACATGGACGTCGTCAGCGCGCTCCCGTGGTACCGCACGCACTCGATCGAACCCGGCTGGCATGGACGCCTCGTCCGGCGCGAGCGCACCGCGTGGGGCTCGATCACGCGGGTCCACCCGTTCCCCGGCAGGGACAAGGCCAACCTGCTCCGCCGCGCCGCAGGATTCGCCGGGTTCAGCGTGCTGGCCGGCCTGGCAGGGGTCGCCGGGCGGCGCGTCGACGCGGTG
>CAZMHG010000407.1:0-3455 GCA_964565975.1 uncultured Ilumatobacteraceae bacterium
GTGCGTGTCGCGTACGCCCTCGGGCGTCCGATGGTCAACGGGATCAAGGGCATCGACCTGACCGGCGACAGCGTGCGGGCCCGACGTGAGGCAGATGCCGGTGTCGAGGTCTACGTCGTCCCGCTGCCGGCCGTGCTCGGCGTGAAGGAAGGCATCAACCTGCCGCGGTACCCCACGATGAAGGGCCGGTTGAGCGCCAAGAAGGTTGCCGTGCGAACGCTCGCACCGCACGGCAACGCCGGCGGTCAGCAGATGGTCACGCTGGTCCAGGCCGCCGAGCAGGTCAGCGAGACGGTGATGCTCGGCACCGGGCCCGAGGCCGCGCCCGCAGTGGTCGATCTGCTCGAAGCACTGGGGGTCCTGAAGTGACGACATTGGTGTTGGTCGAACACGACCGCGGGGTGCTCTCGCCGGCAACGGCCGAGGCGCTCACCGCAGCGCGCTCGCTGGGCGGTGAGGTGCACGCGCTCACACTTGGCGCGGCCGCCGACGATCTGGCCGCGGACGTCGCCGAGTACGGCGCGGCGGTCGTCCACCAGGCACACGCCGATGTGCTCGGCGACTACGGCCCCGAGGCGTGGGGCGAAGCGCTCGCGCAGGCGGTGCGAAGGATCAAACCGCACACCGTGCTGGCGTGCGGGACCGACCGGGGCAACGAGGTGCTCGCGCAGGCCGCGGCGCGCCTCGATCTGCCGTTCGTCGCCAACGTCACCGTGTTCGGCGACGAGATGACCCGGGTCCGCTGGGGTGGCTCGCTGCTGGAGCGGACCACGCTGGACGCGGCGACGCCGCTCGTCAGCGTGGCGCACCACGCGTTCGCCGCCGAGGCGTCGCCGGTGCCGTTCACCACCGCACCCGTCGCCGTCGCGCTCGACGCATCGCTGTCCCGCACGGTTGTCGTCGAGCGCGTCGAGCGTGCTGCGGGGGTCACCCTGGCCACCGCGCCGGTCGTGGTGTCGGGTGGCCGCGGCGTCGGTTCGGCCGACGGGTTTGCCCCGCTGGAAGCGCTCGCCGCCGAGCTCGGTGGCGTGGTCGGGTGCAGCCGGGCGGTGACCAACAACGGCTGGCGCAACCACACCGACCAGGTCGGCCAGACCGGCACGCGCATCGCTCCGGACATCTACATCGCCTGCGGCATCAGC
Source organism: uncultured Ilumatobacteraceae bacterium (assembly GCA_964565975.1). Lineage (GTDB taxonomy): Bacteria > Actinomycetota > Acidimicrobiia > Acidimicrobiales > Ilumatobacteraceae > JAKOUY01. The sequence continues at coordinate 1,143 of CAZMHG010000407.1, forward strand.
GGCGCGATCCAGCACTGGGTCGGGGCGATGGCGAGCAAGAAGATCCTGGCGATCAACACCGACCGCGAGGCGAACATGGTCACCAAGGCGGACTACGCGGTGATCGGCGACCTGCACAAGGTGGTGCCGGCGATCACCGCCGAGATCCGCCGCCGCGCCACGTCGTAGGCCGTCGACCACCGCCGTCGACCACCGACGGCAGGCACCGTGCTCGCTGCGTGAGCTGCGGGTCCTTCTCCCCAGGAAAGTCACAAGATGCTGGGCTGGCGATCCACAAGCCGGCTCGTTCACCATGTCGGCATGTCGTTGAGCCTGCGCACCCCCGCCCGCCGACCGCGGCGACATGGCGAGGTGCTCGCGCCCGACGCCCGCCGCAGCCTGGAGCGGATGGGCTGGCGCACGACGCTCGAGTTCCGTGAGGACCACGTCCGGGCGACCAACGGCCAGCTGATCCGGGTTGCCGAGCATTGGACGGCGGAGGCCGAGCGCTACGAACCGTCGATCACCGTGGCCACGGCGACGGCCGACGATCCGGCACAGGCGTGGACCGCGTTGCTCCACAAGGTCAACGCCGGAGACTGGCAGTCGTCGGGCAGGATCCGGTTGCGGCGGGCGCCGGCGGGCGCCGCCGGCTGGGGCTGACACCGCACGACGCGGCCGCGAACATCCCACCTGCCGGGAGGCTGGCGGGTAGGTTGCCAGGGTATGGGCCGGCCTCCTGATCTGCGTGCGCGCCAGGAACTGCTCGACCAGGTGGTCGGCTATCTCGCCGAGCACGGGTTGGGCGACGCCACCCTGCGGCCCATGGCGCATGCCCTGGGCACGTCGGCGACGCGGCTGATGCACCACTTCGGCAGCAAGGGCGAGTTGATCGCCATCGCCCTGTCGCGTGTCGAGGAGCGCCACCGGGAGATCGAGGCCCGATGGGTGGCACGCGATCCGGCGATGTCGCAGGGCGAGATCCTGCGCAAGTGGTGGCGGTGGATGCTGGCCTCGCGCCGCAACCTCAACGAGACGCGCCTCGGCCTGGAAGCGGCGACCCTCGACGCCACGGTCACCGGGCTGGCCGGGACGGTCCGCGCCGACCAGATCGGTGCGTGGCGGCTGAACATCGAGCGCCGCTTGGTCGCCGCCGGCCACGACATGGCCACGGCCAGGGTGGCCGCGTCGATCCTCAAGGCAGCGTTCACCGGATTGACGCTCGATCTCGTCGCCAGCGGCGAGCGCGTCCGGCTGACCGCGGCGCTCGACACGATCCTCGCCGACTTCGACCGGCGCATGCAGCTCGACGCCCCGCACCCCCGCGCCTGATGCGGCGCTGTTCCCGACACGACTGTTTCGGGAACTGATAGGTTCGGGAGATGAGCGACGCAGCAGTTCGCCGACGCGGCCGCAAACGGGAACACGCAGGCGGCCGGTCGTCGCTCCCCCCGCAGCGGCCGTGGGCCCAGCCGCAGATGCGCCTCAACCACACCGAGGTCGTCTCGGCCGAGCAGTTGGACTCGATCCACGAGACCTCGATGCGAATCCTGGAAGACATCGGGATGGAGATCCTCGACCCCGAGTCACGCAGCATCTTCCGGGCGGCCGGTGCCGACGTCGACGAGCCGACCCAGCGCGTCCGCATCGGGCGTGAGCTGATCGAGCGATCCGTCGCCCACGCGCCGGCCGAGTTCACGCTCCACTCGTGGAACCCGGCACGCAACGTCCGCATGGGTGGCCGGTGGATGGCCTTCGGCACCGTCGCCAGCGCCCCGCACTACATCGACCGCTCCGGCGTCCGCCGGACCGGAGATCGGGCAGGATTCCAGGACCTGCTCAAAGTCGCCCAGACCCTCAACACCGTGCACTACATCGGCGGCTACCCGGTCGAGCCGATCGACCTGCACCCGCGGCTGCGTCACCTTGAGGCGGCGTTCGACGGGCTGACCCTGACCGACAAGGGCCTGCACTGCTACAGCCTCGGCCGGCAGCGCAACATCGACCTGCTCGAGATGACCCGGATCGCCCGAGGTGTCGACGCGGCCACGCTCGACCGTGAGCCGTCGGTGATCACCGTGATCAACACCAACTCGCCGTTGCGCCTGGACACGCCGATGGCCCAGGGAATGATCGAGTTCGCCCTGCACAACCAGCCGGTCATCGTCACCCCGTTCACGCTCGCCGGGGCGATGGCACCGATCACCTTGGCGGGTGCCGTCGCCCAGCAGAACGCCGAAGCGCTCGCCGGGATCGCCCTCGTCCAACTGGTCAACCCCGGCGCGCCGGTCATGTACGGCGGGTTCACCAGCAACGTCGACATGCAGTCCGGCG
>CAZMHG010000408.1:0-3453 GCA_964565975.1 uncultured Ilumatobacteraceae bacterium
TCGGGACACGGTTCATCGCCACACCCGAAGCCCGCGCCGTCAACGGGTACAAGGACCAGATCGTGGCGACGGCCGAGGACGGCACGGTGGTCAGCCGGGCGTACACGGGTAAGACGTGCCGGGTGATCCGCAACGACTACACGCAGTACTACGAGGCGCACCCCGACGAGCTGCGCCGGTTCCCCGAACAGGTGGTCGTCAGCACACGCGCCGGCGCCAATCACCTCGGCTGGCCGAGCGGGACCGACGCCGATCAGCAGCGCGAGTTCATGCCGTGCGGGCAAGGTGCGGGCGCGATCGACGGGCTGCTGCCGGCGGCCACGATCGTGCAGCGGATGTTGGACGAGGCCGCCGCGGCCGTCGACCGCGTGGGATCGCTGTCGTGATCGGCAGCGGCGAGACCAGCAACCGGCAACCAGCAACCAGCAACCAGCAAATGGCAACCAGTAGACAGCAACAAGCAACAAGCAAAGATGGGACTGACGGCGGGATGACGGCAACAGCAACGACGGGGGTGGCGCGATGCCTGGCACGGTGAATCGGGACGCGGCCGAGGCCCTCGGCCGGCACATCGCGACGACATGGACCGACGACATCGTCCCGTCGATCTGCGACTACATCATGATCCCCAACGTGTCGTCGGCGTTCGATCCGCTCTGGAAGGAGCACGGTCACATGGACCGTGCCGTCGAGCTGCTGCGCGCGTGGTCCTCGACGCGGCGGATCCGGGGCCTGTCGATCGAGGTTCGCGAGATCGATGGCCGCACGCCGCTGATCGTGATCGACGTGCCGGCGTTCAACGGCGGGCCGTCCGACGACACCGTGATCCTGTACGGGCACTTGGACAAGCAGCCGGAGATGATCGGCTGGCGCGATGGGCTGGGGCCGTGGTCGCCGGTCATCGAGGGACACCGGCTGTACGGCCGTGGCGGGGCCGACGACGGATACTCGACGTTCGCCTCGCTGGCGGCGATCGAGGCCGCCCAGGCGGCGGGCCTGACCCATTCGCGCCTGATCGTGCTGATCGAGGCCAGCGAAGAGTCCGGCAGCCCTGATCTGGAGGCACACCTCGAGGCCCTCGGCGACCGGCTGGGCTCGCCGAGCTTGGTGATCTGTCTCGACAGCGGCTGCCTCGACGATCAACGGATGTGGGTGACCACGTCGTTGCGCGGCATGGCCCATCTCGACCTGCGGGTCGACGTCCTTCGCGAGGGTGTCCACTCCGGCGATGCCAGCGGTGTCGTGCCGTCGAGCTTCCGCATCATCCGCCAACTCCTCGATCGCGTCGAGGACTCGGCGACCGGATCCGTGTTGTCTCCCGAGTGCCACGTCGAGATCCCCGCCGACCGCATCGCCCAGGCGGCGTCGACGGCCAGGACGTTCACGATCGACGACCACTTCCCGTGGGCCGGCCAGACGCGTCCGACGACCACCGACACCACCGAACAGCTGCTCGCCAGGACGTGGCGACCGACGCTCAGCGTGGTCGGCGTCGACGGTCTGCCGCCCGGGCGCATCGCCGGCAACGTGCTGCGCCCCTACACCTCGCTGACGCTGAGCTTCCGGCTGCCGCCGACCTGCGATGCGCCCGCCGCGCTCGACGCGCTGACCACGACACTCACGACCGATCCGCCCTACGGCGCAACCGTGAGCGTCCTCGACGCGTCAGCCCAGGGCGGATGGAACGCGCCGACGTTCAGCCCGTGGTTGAACCGCGCCCTGAGCGAGGCGTCGGTGGCGACGTTCGGCAACGACGCCCAGGCGTTCGGCGAGGGCGGCAGCATCCCGTTCATGGGCATGCTCGGCGAACGCTTCCCGGAAGCCCAGTTCGTGATCACCGGCGTCCTCGGCCCGGGCAGCAACGCCCACGGGCCGAACGAGTTCCTCGACCTGACCGTCGCCGAGAAGCTGACCACCTGCATCGCCCATGTCCTCAATCACCACGCGCTACGCGGGTAACCCCAGGACAGCGCTGGGTATCAGGTTGCCGGGGGCGAGCACGCTGACGCGGATTCGGCGTCGCCGTCACGCGGGAGCTGGCTCCAATCGATGACCTGGCGGCCGCCGGGACGGGTGATGGTCAGCGTGAACTTGCCGTTTGGATCGCCCGCCGTGGCCAGCACCGCCCATCGGCCGTTGACCGCCGCGCGGTCGGTCCGGCCGTCGGAGAACGCGACGGACGCCTCGGTCGCGCCGGGATCAAGCTGGACGACCAGCAGCCGGTACGGGGTTCCGTCGGCTTGCCCGGCGCTGAACATCGTGACCCGGATCCCGTCCCGGAGCACCTCGTACTCGGGGCCGTTGCTGACCGAGATCGAGCCCTGGTACATCGCCGCGAGCCGCACGGTCCCCGTCGGTGAGCACCACCCGGGTGGCGTCCACCCGGTGTCGATGTCGACGCCGGGCACCGGCTGACCGCCGGGTACGGAGACTGCCGAGTCGACCTGGATCACGTCGGCCGTCGAGTCGGTGACGCGACGCCGGGAGTCCGCCCGGACGATCGTGACGGACCCGTCGCCGCCCGTCGAGACGAAGATCGACAGTGCCCCCGTCGCATCCGTCGCATCGGTCACATCCGTCGCACTGCCCGAGCCGACGGCACGCGAGCTGATGCCGTCCTGGGTCCCGAGCGCCGCCGGGAACACCCCGCCACCGGCAGCGTGCTGCAGGACCAGATCGATCCCCGAGTCGGTGGACCGCCGATACAGATCCTCCAGCTTCGGCCCGACGTAGTCACTCCCCGAATCGGGGAAGCCGAAGACCACAGGCGGTGCCGTGGGAGCGGTCGATCCGCTGCCTGGCATCGTGCCGGCGACCGTGGCCGCCGTCCCGGCAGCCTGTGTCGGGGCGTCGGAGTCGCCCCACACCACGTAGCCGACCACGGCGGCAAGCCCGGCCACGACGACCACGCCGGCGGGGATCCACCAGCGGGGCCGGCGGCGACCGTCGACCTCGTCCGGATCGGTATCGGCGATGCGCGGTGCCATCGCGGCCATCTTCGCAGACCGCCCCGCAGGGCCAGCGGCGGCGTCAGGCGCGGCCGACGGCCACGGGCACCGCGGCGGCCGTCACGTGTGCGGCGCTCTGGCGGGCGTGATAGCTGCTGCGGGTCAGCGGGCTCGCTTCGAGGTGGCCGATCCCGAGTGATCGTCCGGCCGCGGCGTAGCGCTCGAACTCGGCCGGCTCGACCCATCGGTCGACGGGGAGATGATGCGACGTCGGCCGCAGATACTGCCCGATCGTGACGATCTCCACGCCGACAGCGGCCAGGTCGGCAAGCACGCCGAGCACCTCGCCCTCGGTCTCGCCCATGCCGACGATCATCCCGGACTTGGTCGTGACGCCGGCTGCGCGACCGGCCGCGAGCACGGCCAAGCTGCGCGCGTACGCCGCCGACGGTCGTACGGCGCGTTGCAGCCGGGGGACGGTCTCGACGTTGTGGTTGAGCACGTC
>CAZMHG010000409.1:0-3448 GCA_964565975.1 uncultured Ilumatobacteraceae bacterium
CGGCCGGTTCGGCTGGATCGTGGTCACGTCCCCCAACGGCGCCCGCGCGCTGACCGGTCGTGTCGTGCCGGCGCACGTGCGAATCGCCGCCGTCGGCGGGCGAACCAGCGATGCCCTGCTCCACGCTGTCGGCCGAGCCGCCGACCTGGTGCCGACGGCGCAGCGGGGGGATGCGCTGGTCGCGGCGATCGCCGAGGCATCGGCAGTGCACGGGCCTGGCGCCAGCGCCGCCGTCGCCGTGGTGCACGCGGCCGGCGCCTCGCCGGTCGTCGTCGACGGCTTGCGCGCTGGCCGATGGGACGTCACCGTGTTCGTCACCTACCACTCGGTCGCGGTCGCGCCCTCGGCCGGCGAGCGAGCCGCCGTTGCCGGCGCGGAGGTCCTGCTGCTGGCTAGCGGATCGGCGGCGCGGGCCTGGGTCGAGGCGTTCGGTCCGGTGTCGCCGCCCGTCGTGGTGGCAATCGGCCCGCAGACCGCGGCGGTCGCCGTGGCCGCCGGCCTGGGCGTCACTGCCGTCGCCGCCGATCACTCGCTCGCCGGGCTGGTCGACGCCATCCCGGTGTCCGCGGGCGCTGAGGCCGAAGAGGCCGACGAGGCCGAAGAGGCCGAAGAGGCCGACGAGGCCGACGAGGCCGACGGGTCGGATCAGGTGCCGCAGGCACCGTCCTCGTAGCCTTGGCGACCATGTCTGCTTCGTTCCCCGTGGGGCGGCCACGCCGGCTGCGGACCACCGCGGCGATGCGCCGGCTGGTCGCCGAAACCACCGTGCACGCCGCCGACCTGGTCGCCCCGCTGTTCGTGCGCGAGGGCATCGACGCGCCACAGCCGATCAACTCGCTCCCCGGCGTGGTCCAGCACACCCGCGACAGCCTGCGCGCCGAGGTCGCCGCCCTCGCTCGGCTCGGTGTCGGCGGCGTGATCCTGTTCGGCGTGCCGGCCACGAAGGACGCCGAGGGCAGCGGTGCCTACGACCCGGCAGGGATCGCCCAGCTCGCGCTGGCCGACATCCGCGCCGAGGTGGGCGACGCGCTGGTGGTGATCGCCGACCTGTGCGTCGACGAGTACACCGACCACGGCCACTGCGGCATCCTCGACGGACCGGCCGGCCACCCGGACACCACCGTCGACAACGACGCGACCCTCCAGGTGTACGCGCGCATCGCGGTCGCCCAGGCCAATGCGGGCGCGCAGGTGGTCGCCCCGAGCGGGATGATGGACGGCCAGGTCGCGGCGATCCGTGCCGCGCTCGACGCTGCCGGGCACACCCACACGGCGATTCTCGGCTACTCGGCGAAGTACGCCAGCGGGTTGTACGGGCCGTTCCGCGACGCGGTGGACTGCCAGATCGTCGGCGGTGGGAACCGCATGGCGTACCAGCAGGACTGCCGCAACGCGCGCGAGGCGCTGGTCGAGGTTCACGCCGACCTGGCCCAGGGTGCCGACATGGTGATGGTCAAACCGGCGATGGCCTACCTCGACGTGATCCGCGACGTGCGCGCCGCGACCGATGTGCCGGTGGCCGCATATCACGTCAGCGGCGAGTACTCGATGATCAAGGCCGCCGCAGCGAACGGCTGGATCGACCACGACGCCGTCGCCCTCGAGCACCTGACGGCGATCAAGCGGGCCGGGGCCGACGTCGTGCTGACCTACCTCGCCCGCTGGTTCGCCGAGACCGTCGGCCGGTCGTCGCGCTGATGAGCACCAACCGAGAGCTGTTCGAGCGGTCGTGCCGGGCGATCCCCGGCGGGGTCAACTCGAGCATCCGCGCCTTCAAGGCGGTCGGCGGCACGCCGTACGTCGTTGCCCGCGCCGAGGGCCCGTACGTGTGGGACGTCGAGGGCACGCGCTACATCGACCTGGTCCAGAGCTACGGCGCGGTGATCCTTGGCCACGCCCACCCGGCGATCACCGCCGCGGTGGCCGACGCCGCGGCGAGGGGCACGTCCTACGGGGCGCCGACGCCAGGCGAGATGTTGCTGGCCGAGGCGATCCAGGCGCGGGTGCCCAGCTGTCAACGGGTCCGGCTGATGAACAGCGGCACCGAGGCGACGTCCACGGCCGTCCGCCTGGCGCGTGGCTTCACCGGCCGCGACCGGATCGTCATCTTCCACGGCAACTTCCACGGGGCGACGGACGCGCTGCTCGCCGCCGGCGGCAGTGGCGTGGCCACGCTCGGCCTGCCGGGCACGGCAGGCATCCCCGACGGCGCGGTGGCCAACACGCTGGTCGTGCCGTACAACGCGGTCCCCACGCTCGACGAGCAGGTCGCCGCGGTGTTCGTCGAACCGGTCGCGGCGAACATGGGCCTGGTCGCCCCCGCCCCGGGCTTCCTCGCCGCGCTGCGCGCCGAGTGCGACCGCGTCGGCGCGCTGCTGGTGTTCGACGAGGTGATCACCGGCTTCCGCCTCGGCACCGGCGGCGCCCAGGGCGCCTACGGCGTGACCCCGGACCTGACCACCTTCGGCAAGGTGATCGGCGGCGGGTTGCCGATCGGCGCGCTCGGCGGGCGGGTCGAGGTGATGGAGACGCTGTCGCCGCTCGGCAGGGTATTCCAGTCCGGCACGCTGGCCGGCAACCCGCTGGCCACCGCGGCAGGCCTCACGGCGATCGAGCACCTCACCGACGGCGCGTACGGCGAGCTTCGTGCCCGGGCGTCGCGGCTGGCAGCCGGCCTGACGCAGGTGTGCGCCGCGTCCGGGTTCGCCGCGCAGTTCCCGGTGGTCGGCACCCTGGTGGGCATGTTCGCCGGCGACGGCCCAGTCCCCACCGACTTCGCCGGGGCCAAGCGCACCGACGAGGCGGCCTACGCGCGCTTGTTCCACGCGATGCTCGCCGAGGGTGTGGCGCTGGCGCCGGGAGCGTACGAGGCGCTGTTCGTCGGGTTGGCACACACCGACGCGGTGATCGACGACCTGCTCGACCGTGCCGCGCGCGCCGCCCGCCACGCCGCGCAGGCTGCCCCTGCAACGAGCTGACGCCCCGACCCTGCACGGAGCCGACGTTCCGACGCTGCCAGGTGCGGGCAGCGCGGCTGGACCGGTCGGCTCGTTCGCGGTGGGCAGCACTACGCTTCCCGTCGTGCCCACCCTGCGCCTGTTCGCCGCAGCCCGCGAAGCGATGGCGACGGGTGCGCTCACCCTCGACGGCGCGACGGTGGGTGATGTCGTCGCCGCGGCCTGCGCCCTGCCGGGCGGCGATCGTCTGGCCGCGATCCTGCCGACGTGCACGGTGTGGCTCAACGGCGACCCGGCACAGCCGGGGGCGGCGGTTGGCGACGGGGACGAGGTGGCGGTCCTGCCGCCGGTCAGTGGGGGTCAATGAACGAGCTCGACAAGCGGTTGGCCGACGTCGGCCAGTTCATCAAGAGCCAGCGCGAGCTGGCGCGGATGAGTCTGCGCCGCCTCGCCGACCTGGCCGACGTGAGCAACCCGTACCTGTCGCAGAT
>CAZMHG010000410.1:0-3445 GCA_964565975.1 uncultured Ilumatobacteraceae bacterium
GCAGGCTGACGTCACGATCGCACGCTGCGGCCTGACCCGTAGCCTGACCTGGTGTTCCGCCTCGACGCCGCCACGGTGCTGCTCCAGTGGGCCGCCGGCGGGTTGCTGTTCTTGTGGTTCACCACTCGCCGGCGTGAGGTCGGGCTCGGCTACGGATGGCTGCTCCGCGGGGTGTACCTGCTGATCGCCGTCGCCGCCGCGGTGGCCGGGCTGCGGTACGGCCGCGTCGCGCTCCGTGAGGTGTCGTCCGTCGCGGTGGCCGTGAGCGCGTTCGTCGCGCTGGCCGTCTCGATCGCCCGGCGGCGGGCCGGCGTGTCCGGCCACAACGCCGAGTTCGACCGGCGCAGCGCACGTGTCGCGGCGATGACCGGGATCGACCGGGCCACCAGCCGTGTCGCCGTTGCCGTCGGCCGTGAGTTCCCGCCGGCGCTCGATCTGATCGCCCCCGCAGTGGCCGTCCCCGGCCTGGTCGCCGGGGCACTCGACGCAGCTCAAGGATCGGGCGTGGGTGGCGCCGTGGTGTCCGTGCTGCGTGTCCTTGCCGGTGCGGCGTTCCTGGGATGCGTGACGGATGCGATGCTCCTCGGGCACTGCCCAGGCGGCATCTCAACGACCTCGTCCGCGCGCTGGGATGGGTCTGGCCGTTCGAGGTCGCCGCCTTGCTGCTGCCGACCGGCATGGTCTCGGTGCTCACCGGGTCGATCGACGACGAGTGGAACGGCACGCTCGGGTGGATGTGGGTGGCCTGCACCGTGACCACCATCGCCCTCGTGTACGTCACCCGGGCGGCGTTGCGCGAGCGCGCCTACTCGGCCGTGATGGCCGCCACCGGCCTGCTGTACCTGGCGATCCTCACCGCGTTCGGCACCGATCTGGTGGCCCGCGCCGTGCTCGCCCGCTAGCGCGCCGGGGCCGGGTCGCTGGTCGGCGGCCGTGTTTCCGGGCAGACTGGTCGGTATGCCTCGTCCGATTTGGAGCGGAACGGTCAGCTTCGGGCTGGTCGCGATCCCCATCAAGCTGTTCAACGCGGTCAGCAAGAAGTCGATCGCCTTCAACCAGCTCGACGACCGGACGATGAGCCGGATCAAGCTTCGCAAGGTCTCCGCCGAGACGGGCGACGAGGTTCCCGACGAGCACATCGTCAAGGGCTACGAGATCAGCAAGGGCCGCTACGTCGTGGTCGAACCCGACGAGCTGGAGCCGTTCATCCCGGCGGCGACCAAGTCGATCGACCTCGAGGAGTTCGTCGACCTGGCCGAGATCGATCCGGTGTACTTCGATTCGCCGTACATCTGTGCCCCGGACGGCGCGGCCAAGCCGTACAAGTTGCTGGCCAGCGCGATGGAGGAGGCCGGCAAGGTTGCCGTTGCCCGGTTCGTGATGCGCAACAAGCAGTATGTCGCCGCGCTGCGCGCCGTGGACGGGATGCTGATGCTCAGCACGATGGTCTACGCCGACGAGATCGTCGACCCGGCCGGCATCGACGAGTTGGCCGGTCTGGACGACGTCCAGGTCAGCGACAAGGAAGTCGCCATGGCCGAGGCGCTGGTCTCGTCGTTGTCCGCGCCGTTCGAGCCGGATCGGTTCCACGACACGTATCGCCAGCAGGTCGTCGAACTGATCCAGCGCAAGGCCGCCGGCGAGGTGTTCGAGGCGCCCGAGCCGGCCGCTGCGGCGCCGAAGGTGGTCGACCTGATGGCCGCGCTCGAAGCGAGCGTCAAGGCGGCCAAGGCTGCCCGCGCCCGGCACCCGGCGGGCGACTCGGCCGACTCGGCGAGCGCGCCGAGCGAGGCCAGCGCGGCGAGCGAGGCCAGGCCGAAGCGCATGCGCAGATCGGCCTAACTGATCGTGGCGACCTCGGGCCGCTCCGCCACCGTCCAGGTCGACGGCCGCGAGATCGCCCTGTCCAACCTGGACAAGGTGCTCTATCCGCAGACCGGCACGACGAAAGCCGACGTGATCCGCTACTACGCGTCGGTCGCCCCGGCACTGCTGGCGCACCTCCGTGGGCGGTGCATCACGCTGAAGCGCTTCCCCAACGGGGTGGACACCGAAGGCTTCTTCGAGAAGCGCTGCCCGAAGCACCGGCCCGACTTCGTCGGCACGTACCTCGGTCCGGGAGACCGGCGCGGCGAGGTCGGCTACTGCGCGATCGAGGAGCCGGCCGCGTTGGTGTGGGCGGCGAACATGGCCGCGCTGGAACTGCACGTGCCGATGGCCCTCGCCGCCGACCTGGACACGCCGCGGGCGCTGGTGTTCGACTTCGACCCTGGCGCGCCGGCCGACATCGTCCAGTGCTGCGAGGTCGCGTTGTGGGTGCGTGACCTGCTGCACGGTGTCGGCCTGCGCGCCTTCGCCAAGACGTCGGGTTCGAAGGGCCTGCAGGTCTACGTGCCGACGAACACCGCCGGGACGCATCAGCACGCCGCGGACGTGGCGCTGGCCCTCGGCCAGATGCTCGAGCAGCGCCACCCGCAGCGGGTGACGACCACGATGGCCAAGGCGGTGCGGCCGGGCAAGATCTTCGTCGACTGGAGCCAGAACGCGCGCCACAAGACGACGATCGGCGTGTACTCGATGCGCGCCCGACCGGAACCGACCGTCAGCACACCGGTCACCTGGGACGAGGTCGAAGCCTGCGCGTCGGGCGCGGTCCGGCTGCGATTCCTGTGGACCGACGTCCTCGACCGCGTCGAACGCCTGGGCGACCTGTGGGCCGATGTGCTCACCCTGGAGCAGACGCTCCCCGGCTGAGCGGTCACGCGCCGGTCGGCACCGCCGGCGTCGGCGCACCCGGCGGACGCACCCGTCCGGCGATCGACATGCCGGCGAGCGCCAGGACGATGCCGATCGCGAAGCTGCCGACCAGCGCCGACGTGAGCGACAGTGCGCCGTGGTCGGCCAGGGCGACCAGTCCGCCGCCGACCCCGCCGATCAGCGAGAACCCGAGGGCGTCGGCCAGGCTGAGCTGGCTGCCCAACCGGCCGGCGGTCCCGTCGGTTGCGTACTTCATCGCCGTCACCGACGTCGGGTTGAACAGCCAACCCATCCCCGCGCCGGCGATGCCCCACCCGGCGAACACGGCGAGCAACGGCCAACCGTCGGAGACGATCGGCACGACGCAGGCCGTGCCGATCGCCAGGAGCACGAAGCCGAGGCGGACGGACCGGCCGGGCGGCAGATCCGTCCGCCGCGATGCCGCCCACTGCGCCGCGCTCCACGTCAGCGCAGCGCCGACGATCAACAGGCCCTGGCGCGCCGGGGAGACATGGTGGATGCGCGCTGCGGCAAGCGGGAGCAGTCCGTCGGCCGCCATGAACGTTCCCGTCGCCAGCAGGCGGGCGGCCAGCGCGGCAGGCAGCCCGGGCGAGGCGCGCAGCGTGCCGCGCGGGAGCAGGCGGCGGATCGCCGGCGCGCCGACGACGCCGCCGACGACGATCAGTGG
>CAZMHG010000411.1:0-3425 GCA_964565975.1 uncultured Ilumatobacteraceae bacterium
CGATCGCTGGTCGGCGACGGTGGGTGCGTCGAGCGGCGCCGCCGTCGCCGCGGCGATCACGGTGGACGCCCCGGCCGCGGTGATGCGCGTGCCCACCGGCACGACGCTGGTGATCGACACCACGGGACCCGTCGTGGACCTGGCGGTGACGGTCACGATCCGAACCGACGACGGACGGGTGCGCGGCGTGGCGATGCGTGTCGCCAGCGGTGCCGCCGGGACCCAGTCGCTGGTCGGCGACGTGCCCGTGCTGGAGGGCGCGGCCGACGCCGAGGTGGTCGCGGTGACCGCGGCCGAGGCCAGCGACGACGCGACGCGCCGCCAGCATGCGCTCGGCGAGGGCAGCAGCGACCGCACCTCGCCGACGGCGACGATCATGCTCGGCGCCGTCACCGCCGGTGGCACGGTCGTCGCGTCGCCGTGGTCCGGCTGGGCCGGGTTGGAAGCGGACGGCGCCAGGTTCCGCTGGGACGTCGTCCTGAGCGGCGGCCGGGCGTTCGTCGTCGCGCGGCCCGACGGCCCCGGTGACGCGGCCCACCCCGTCCCCGTTGCCGTCGATCCGGAGACGGCGGCGCAGGCAGGCGGGGCGGGCAAGCGCGTGACGATCGTGCTCAACCGCGTCGCCGTCACCGGCGTCGTGGCCGCAGTGCTGCCCCGCTTCCCGACCGTGCGCGGCCGATTCGCCGTGCTCGACGACCGGGCGCTGGCACGCCTCGTGGACGCGACCGAACCGGGCAGCGGTCAGCCGGGCGAGCTGTGGATCGCCCTGCCACGCGACGCGCCGGCGCTGCGTGCGCCGCTCCTCGAGCGCCTCACCGTCACCCGGCGCGGTGTCGAGGCCCGGCGCCTGAGCACCGACCCGGTGGCGCGCAGCGCGTCGGGGATCCTGGTCGCGATCGCCGCGATGACGATGCTGTTCGGGCTGCTGATGTTCGTGCTGTACGCGATCACCGAGCGGCATGACGAGGCCGCCGACCGCCTGGCGTGGGAGGCCGAGGGTGTCGTGCCGGCGCTGATGCGGCGTTCGCTGGTGTGGCAGGCGATCGGGATCGCCAAGCCGGCCACGGTGCTCGGCGCGAACGCCGGCGTGGTGCTGTCGCGGGCCACGGCGCGGCTGGTCGCCGTCACGGCGACGGGCGTGCAGGCGATCCCGCCGCTGGTGCCGGGCACGGGCGCCGGGTGGGGTGTTGCCGCTGCGGTGGCCGGTGGCGCGCTCGGCCTGGCGGGCGTCGCGGCGGTCGCCGCGGTGTCGTGGCGCGAGCGGCTGCCGCGCCGCAGCGGTGGTGCGGTGTCGTGAGCGCCGCGCCGGTGATCTCGGTGCGCGACGCGTTCTGCGTGCTGGAGGCCGGCGACCGGGCCGTCGCCGCGCTGCGCGGCATCGACCTGACGGTCGCCTCCGGCGAGCGCGTCCTGGTGCACGGGCCGAACGGGTCGGGCAAGACCACGCTGCTGCGAGTCCTGATCGGCGAGCAACGCCTGGACGCCGGCGACGCCGTGGTCGCCGGATGGAACGTCGGCCGCGGCGATCGCTCCGGCCTGGCCCGGTGGCGCACCGCGCACGTCGGCTGGGTCGACCAGCACGCCGGCCGAACGCTGCGCCCCGAGTTCGGCGTGCTGGACAACGTCGCCCTGCAGCAACGCCTCGGCGGCGTCGGGCGCCGCGCCGCACGCACCGCCGCACGTGAGGCGCTCGACCTGGTCGGCGTCGGTGCGTTGGCCGAGCGGTCGATCGACACGCTGTCGGGTGGCGAGGCGCAACGGGTCGCGGTGGCCGCGGCGCTGGTGCACCGACCGCAGGTGATCTTCGCCGACGAGCCGGCCGGCCAGCTGGACGCCGACGGTGCGGTCCAGGTGCACGAGGCGTTGGCCGCTGCGGCCAGTGGCGTCGGCGCGGCGCTGCTGGTCGTCAGCCACGACGACCGTGCCGCGGCGATCGCCGATCGGGTGCTCCGCATCCGCGACGGGCGGGTCAGCGAGACGTGGCGGCCCGACGCGCCCGACGACGAGCTGCTCGTCGTGGACGACCGCGGGTGGGTGCGCCTGCCCGTCGCCGCTCGCCGGGTTGCCGGGCTGGGCGCGGCGATCCGTGTGCGCGCGCAGGACGGTCGCGCGGTGCTCGTCCCGGGAACGCCACCGGATGGTGTCCGGGCGCCGGCGGGCGACGGTGACATGCCAGCGCCGATCGCTGCCGGGTCGGTGACGGCGGGGTCGGTGACGGCGGGCTCGGTGACTGCCGGATCGGTGACGGCCGGATCGGGCGAGGGCGCCGCCGCCGCTCGTGCCGGTGTCGTCAGCTGCACCGCGGTGGTGCGCCGGTTCGCCGACCGGATGGTGGTCGACGGCGTGACGCTGACCTGCTCGCCTGGCGAGGTGCTGGTCGTGCACGGCAGGTCGGGCTCGGGGAAGAGCACGCTGCTGCGGATCCTGACCGGGCTGGACGATCCCGACGAGGGGACGGTGCAGCTGCTCGGCGACGACCTGCCGGCGGCCGATCGCGCCGGGCGCGCCAGGCGTCGCCGGTCCGGCGTCGGCATGGTGCAGCAGGAGATCCACCTCGACGAAACGGCGACGCTGCGCGAGAACCTCGACCTGGCGCGTGCGGTGCGCGGCATGCCCGCCGACCAGGGTGGGGACCTCGCCCTCCTCGACGAGCTCGGCCTCGGGGACCTCGCCGACCGACAGGCGCGGCGGTGCTCGGGCGGCGAGCGCCAGCGCGCCGCGCTCGCCCGCGCGGTCGTCGGCTCGCCGGCGCTGGTCGTCCTCGACGAACCGACATCGCAGCTCGACGAGACGTCGGCGGTGCGTGTCGTGCAGTTCGTCGCCCGGCTCGCCGATCGCGGCGCGGCGGTGGTGATCGCCTCGCACGATCCGCTGGTGCTCGCCGCGGCGACCCGGCTGCTGGCGCTCGGCAGCGGCGCCCCGGCGCGGGCACAGCCCTGACGACAGCGTGACATCCTGGCCGATCACACCCGCTCAATGACACCTTCTGCGGTGCCTCCTTCACGCGGGAGACGGGATCGCCGAAGCTCTTGACAGCGTGAAATCTTTGCGATAATTTCACAGCGCCGAACGCGGGTTCGCCTGCCGGCACACCGGGACACGGAGGGGGTGCGGTGGTCGTCCACAAGATTCTCGATGCGGCAGAAGCCACCGCCGACCAGCCGGTCCACGGCGCCCACGCCGTCGGCTCGCGCGTCCGCGAGCTGCGCAAGGCACAGGGCCGCACCCTGCAGGACCTGTCCGCCGCCGCCGGGATCTCGATCGGCCACCTCAGCGAGATCGAGCGCGATCTGGCCAGCGTGCCGATCGGCGTGCTGTCCACCCTGGCAGCCGAGCTGGGCGTCCACCTGCACTGGTTCTTCGAGGACGGCACCACGTCGCACGCCGACAGCGACGTGGTGGTCCGTGCCGGACACGGCCGTCGC
>CAZMHG010000412.1:0-3424 GCA_964565975.1 uncultured Ilumatobacteraceae bacterium
TGAAGGTGCCGAGGAAACGCCGCTGTTCGCTCCCGACGGTGCGGTACACCGCCGAATCGCGCCCTGCCGTCGTGACCTCGAAGCCCAGCACGCCCGACGTGCTCACCTTCGCGTACACGTTGTAGTGCGCGGGCCCGGTGAGCGGCAGCGCCATCGCGCTCTCGGGCACGGTGACGGCACCCGTGAACGCAGGCCACCACGCGCCGGTGGAGTCCGCGAGGGCCACCACGTCGATCTGGTCGCACGAGAGCACCGGGTGTGCGGCGGTGCCCGAGACGGCGATGCGGCCGCCCCACACGAGCGTGCCCCACGCGATCTGGCGCAGGTGCGCGCGCGCGTCGAGTAGGTCACGGAACGGCGCGGCGTTCGACGCGTCGCCGTCGGGCATGGCGGGGTCGGACGCGCCGAGATGCGCGGTGGGCGTGTAGGGCTTGGGCATGGTCCCTCGAGGGGGTGGAGGTCAGAACGCCAGGAGGTCGCGGTCGCAGAGCGAGTCGGGGTCGTCGCACCGGAACTCGTCGAGGTCGCCGCCGGCGCCGACTGTCGCCGCCCAGTCGCGGTGCGCCGTCACCTGCTGCGCGAGCAGTCGATCGAGCTCCGCGAGCACCGGCGGGTTCCCCCAGTGCAGCTCGGAGAGCAGGATCGCGAACAAGTAGGTGTTGCGCGGGGCCGTGCCGCGGACGTGCCGCGCGGCGATCGACACCAGGCGCGCCTCGGACGCGAGCGTGCGCACCGTCGACAGGATGTCGGGCGCGGTGCCCGAGAGCGACGCGCGCAGCTTCGCGACGATGGCGCGGCGGCGCTCCGAAAGCGCGGCGCCCTCCCGCACCGGCAGACCCACGAGGGCCTCCCACTGGCCGAGGGTCGACGAGGCCGTGTCCGCGAACGCCTCGTCGAGCGCGTGCCCAAGTGTCGACTCCGCGCTGGCCAGCGCGTCACCGAGGGCCAGGAGAACGAGCGCCCCGACGGAGCCGTCGGCCGCGGCGAGCGCGGTACCGACGAGGCGGTGCAGACGTCGGGCGGCGTTGCCCGCGGGCGATGCCTCTGTGGGGGTGATGAGCTGCAGGCGCATGTAGGGAGCTCCCTCGAGCGCGTCGCTGGGGTAGCGTGCGGTTCGGAGGTGGACGTTGAGCGATCAGACCAAAGGGGCAATTGTTGGCGCCGTTGCAGGACTCATCGCGGGGGGCCTGGTGGGTTATGCCGTCGGCGCGACAACTCACGGGCCGAACGCGCAGCCGGCCATCGTCACGTCGATGCCGGCGGCGCCTCTGCCGTTGCAGCGACCAGAGCCAAGTACCCCCCCCGCGGTTGATGATCAGGTTCGCGCTGGCGTTGACTGTGTCCCGCCGCGGATTCGCCGATCGCGAGCGGTGGGCGAGGAATACAGTTGCTCCGTCCAACACGAGGGCGGGACGAGAGCCGCGAATGTCTGCTGGATGAACGTCATCCTTTGCGGAAACGGCGCCCGCGTAACGGGACGTGCGTGCATGGTCGTTCAGCCCGGCGCTACAACCACCCGCACAATGTTTACCTCGGACCTGCAGGGTGTCGATCGGTGTGACAACTCTGTTTCTTCGAGTATCAGCATCACCGAAATTGCCGCGATCTCGCCGGACGCATCCGCTCCCTGACGCCTCGTTGAAAGAATGAGCTCATATCCGATGTGGAAGGTCGTTCTCGCCGTCTTGTGTCTCGCTGGATGTGCCGGTGATCCCCTGCCCCTCACCGCGTGTACCGCAGGGGTGCAGACCGCATGCGTCTGCCCGGGCGGCGCAACCGGCGCCCAGCGCTGCGCGGCCGACGGCTCCGCGTTCGGCGCGTGCGAGTGCCCCGACGCGAGCTCAACGACGGATGTGCAGCAGCTCGCCGACGTGGTCGACGTGCTCGAGCGCGACGTGGTCGACGCCAGCTCGCCGGCGGACGTATCGGACGTGGTGGACACCGGTCCGCGGTGCGGTGCGGGACTCACCATGTGCGGCGGCGCCTGCGCGGCCCTGCAAACCGACGTGAACAACTGCGGTACGTGCGGGCATGTCTGCCCTCTGCCTCCCGCTGCGGCGACGGCCGCTTGTGCGGCAGGGCAATGCACCGTGGGAACCTGCGGGCCAGGATTCACCGTCTGCAGCGGGGTCTGCGTGGGCCTCGAGGGCGACACGCACAACTGCGGAAGCTGCGGCCACGTCTGCACGACGACGCTCCCCCACGCGGTCCCGCTGTGCCGAACGACCTGCAGCTTCACGTGCCAGACCGGCTGGTACAACTGCAACGCCATGGCGGCCGACGGCTGCGAGCACGAAGGGCCGATCTGTCCCTGACGATCACGCGCGCTTCGTCACCGTGATGACCCGCGGCACCTTGATCCGACCTGCAACCTCGGTGTCGGTACCGACGACGGAGATGTTTGCGTCACCGACTCCTGGCACCGCGAGCACTCCCACGAGGATTCGTGAGCGCACAACCTTCGACGGCGCGCTGGGCGTCGGCGCGGGCCACCGGGTGCTGCGCGCCAGGCCGTCGGGTGCCCCGGAGCCGAGCGAGTCGAAGTACTCGAGCACGACGCGACGGATCGCATCCCAGAAACCAGGGTCGGCACGCACGATCGTCCCGACCGTCGGCACCGCAGGCAACGGCGTGGAGAGCGTGATGGCGCCAGTGCCCGTGTTCACGGTGTCGACCGATGCGAGCGCCCACGCGCCGCGGATCACGTTCGGCAGCCCGTCGCCGTCGACGCCCGCAAACCAGAACGCGAGCTGCGTGCCCGGCTCGCCAGGCGAACCGGCCTCGATCTGTGCGCCGCTCGACAGCGTCATGTGCGAGGCGTCGGTGACCGCAGTCAGCGTGCGTTCGGTCTCGAAGGCGAACGCCCCCGGGATCAACGGGTCGACTTCCACGGTCACGTCGATGAGCACCGGCGCGGGTCGCACCGCTGCCCAGTTGTCCGGGTCGAGGTCGCCTGGGTAGAGCTGGCGGCCGCTCGAGGTCGGCTGGCCGTGCGTGTCGAGGGTGCCGTCGATGTACCCGTGCACCGCGTCGCAGAGGGCCTGCGTGGGCCTGCGCGAGTAGGTGGGGTCGAGGCCGGCGCCGAGGGTGCCGTCCGCGTGCTGCACGTAACTGTCCGGCGCCGGCGGCGGGTTCGTCACCACGATGGACACGCACCCGAGCACGTTCGGCACGATGTCGGGGCGCGCGGGCGCCACCGTGAGCGATGGGGGTTGCGCGCAGCAGTGCACGAACACGTCGCCGACGCCGTCGACGGCCTCGCCCCACGCGCGCCATTCGGCGCGGTTGCCCGACGCAGGGCGCTCCTGCAGGCGCTCGACGATGCGCTCCGCCCACGACGCGACGGTCTCGATGTCCTCGCCCTCGGTCGTCACCTCGGTGACGGTGGCCGTCGACGCGAAGCCCGTGGGCGCGGCGCTCCAGG
>CAZMHG010000413.1:0-3420 GCA_964565975.1 uncultured Ilumatobacteraceae bacterium
TCGCCGTGATGCGCGACGGCGTGATCCAGCAGTGCGACGCACCGAAGGCGCTGTTCGACCATCCGGCAAACCTGTTCGTCGCCGCGTTCATCGGCTCGCCCTCGATGAACCTCGTCGGCGGAACGGTGCGTGCCGGGCAGATCCACGCCGCAGGGTGGACGATTCCGCTGCCCGACGCCACCGCCCCGGACGGCGAGGTCGTGCTCGGGCTGCGGCCGACCGACTTCGTGCTCGCCGAGTCGCATGCCGCGTGGCCGGTCGTCCAGGTCAGCGCGCTGACGGTCGAGGAGCTGGGTTCGGAGACGATGGTCATGTTCCAGCTCGACGCGCCGCGCGTCGCCACGGACGCGGTGGCCGCAGCGGCGGATCGTGGCGACGGCGAGGACACCCGTCTGTTCGCCGACGACGACCGTGCGCAGTTCACCGCCCGGCTCGACGGGCACGTCGCGATCCGCCCTGGCGAGGCGCTGCGCTTGGCGATCGACCCGCGTCGCGTGCACCTGTTCGACCCGCAGTCGGGCGTCAACCTCGCGGTGGCACCGCGATGACCCGAACGACGATGTCCCGAGTGACGACGACCACAGCGATGACATCCAGAGCGACGACGCGAGCGCGCCCGACCCGAGCACGGCGGACGATCGCCGCCCGTCGATGAAGCGCAGCGAACGGATCGCCGCGATCCTCGATCAGCTCGCGGCGAGTGGCTCGCTCGACGTCGGTCAACTGGCCAACGCCCATCGTGTCTCGGCAGCGACGGTGCGCCGCGACCTGCAGACCCTGGAGGACCAACGCCTGCTGTCCCGCACGCACGGCGGCGCGATCGCCAGCTCGGTCGACTACGAGCTGCCGATCCGCTACCGCGACGGGCAGCACCACGAGGCCAAGCGACTGATCGCCCGCGAAGCGGCGCGGCGCATCCCCACCGGCGGCGCGGTGGTCGCGCTGACCGGCGGCACCACCACGACCGAGGTCGCCAAGTGCCTGGCCGACCGGACGGACGTCACCGTGGTGACCAACGCCTTGAACATCGCCGCGCTGCTGGCGGTGCGGCCGCGGATGAAGGTGATCGTCACCGGCGGTGTGGCCCGCCAGCAGAGCTACGAGCTCGTCGGGCCGTTGGCCGAGCAAACCCTCGAGGGCCTCAACATCGAGGTTGCGTTCGTCGGCGTCAACGGCATCACCGCCCGTGCCGGACTGACCACGCATGACGAGGTCGAAGCGCACACCGACCGCGTGATGTTGCGCCGCGCCCGCCGGGTCGTCGTCGTCGCCGACGGGACCAAGGTCGGCCAGGTGCGCATGGCGAGCATCGCCGCATCGTCCGAGGTCTCCACCCTGATCACCGACTCGACCGCGCCGGCGGCCGAGGTCGAGGCACTCCGACAGGTCGGCATCGAGGTCTTCCGCGTCGACTGACGACGCGGACCGCGGGAACGAAACCGGCCGCCGGTTGGTTGGTGCACCTCGTCGTTAGGCTTCGGCCTCCAGCCACGCCCGCCGGGCAGCAAGGTGACGGTGACCATGGACCAGATCTTGATCGACGACCTGCGGGTGATGACCACGATCGGCGTGCTCACCCACGAGCGCGAGGCCAACCAGCCGCTGCGGATCGACCTGTCGCTGGGGGTCGACCTGCACGACGCCGGCTTCAGCGACGAGCTGGACGACACGGTCAACTACGGCGCGGTGTGCAGCATGGTGGCCGCCGTGGTCGGCGAGAGCAAGGACGTGCTGCTGGAACGGCTCGCCTCGCGCGTCGCCGACGCGTGTTTCAGCTTCGACCGCGTCGAGCACGTGATGGTCCGCGTCACCAAGCTGCGCCCTCCCATCCCGGAGGCCGTCTCGACCACCGCGGTGGAGATCAACCGCACCCGCGCCGAGTTGGAGGCGCCGATGCTGCACACGCACGAGGCGATCATCGCCCTTGGCTCGAACCTCGGCGACCGCCAGGCGTACCTGCGCACCGCCGTCGCCGAGCTGGGCAACGTCGTGTCGGCGTCCCAGGTGTTCGAGACCGAGCCGGTCGGCGGGCCCGAGGGCCAGGGCGCCTACCTCAACATGGTGGTCAAGGTGCACACCTCGCTCGACCCGTTCGCCCTGCTGCGCCGTTGCCAGCGCATCGAGGCCGGCGCGTTCCGCCAGCGGATCGTGCACTGGGGACCGCGCACCTTGGACGTCGACCTGCTGTTCTACGACGAGGTCTCCCTGACCAGCCCCACACTGGTGCTGCCGCACCCGCAGATCGCCAACCGACGCTTCGTGCTCGAACCGCTGTGCGAGGTGGCACCCGAACGTTGCCCGGCGGGGTGGCGCGACTCGCTGCCACCGAGCGAGATCATCGCCCGCGGGCCACTCTCCTGAACATGCAGCCAGGCGACCTCTCGTGAGCCGCGCGCCCTCAGGCGTGGAGCGCCGCCTCGACCCGGCGGATCTTGGCCGGGTAGTGGCACCTGCCGTACTCCGGCTTGCCGCGCAGGACGATCTCCAACAGCTCGTCGTGCTGCGCGGTCTGCTTCCACGGCAGGGCGATGTACAGCGGCAGACCGAACACGCGCAGCGCGTCGAGGTTGCCGTACACCTCCTTCTGGTACAGGTAGCGGTCGTCCCATGCCCAGTTCGGCGGGGCGAAGCCGGTGCCGGGGTCCAGGATGCAGCGGTGGCGCAGCCCGTAGCGGTCGGCGTCGGCCAGCCGGGCGGCGAAGAAGTCGATGATCGTGCGCACCGGGTCGTGATCGACCATCGCCATCTGCCGCGGGTTCGGCCCGCTCAGGAACGGCAGCACGATCGGCGCGGCGAAGTCGGCCGCCACTCGCCACATCGCCTCGGACTGCATGCCGTCGGCCGCGTTGATCACCGTGGCGCCGTGGCGCAGGGCCAGCTCGGCGACTTCGGGTCGCCAGGTGTCCACGCTCAGCGGCACGCCGCGCCGGGCGATCGCCGGGATCAGCTCGGCCAGGCGGCCCCACTCCACCGTCCACGGCACGACCTCGGCCATGTCCGTGCTGCCCTGCCCGCCAAGGTCCACACCGTCGCAGCCGTCGGCGAGCAACCGGTCGGTACGGGCCAACGCTGCCTCGGCCGTGGTGGCGATCGAGTCGGTGTTCAGCGAGTCGGGGCTGGCGTTGACCACGCCGTACAGGAACATGGCCACGGAGCGTACCGAGCGCCGCGAACACCCGACCGGCGAGGCGCGCGGTGAACGGGCGCAGCGCGGTGCGGCGTTTCGCCGTGGGATCCGACGCCGTCGAACGGGTCATCGCGGCCAAGTCCGGACGGACGATCTCGCTGTGCATCCCGTGCCGTGACGAGGCCGCGACGATCGGTCCGCTGGTGCGCATGATCCGCACCGAGCTGATCGACGACGACGCGTTGCCTGCCCCGCTGGTCGACGAGCTGATCGTGCTCGACGACGGCAGCACC
>CAZMHG010000414.1:0-3414 GCA_964565975.1 uncultured Ilumatobacteraceae bacterium
GTCTCGCCCTCGGCCAAGCTCAGCTCGACGTCGACGAGCGCGGGGATGCTCGAGCCACGTTGGCGGAACGTCTTGGACACCTGCGACAGCTCCAGCAGGCTGCCGCCGGCTTCCGGTGTGGCGAGCATCGCGATGTCGACGTTCGCGCCGGGTTGGGCAAGTTCACCGATCCGTTCCGGGAAGTGGCACCGCGTCCAGCGGCCGCCGCCCAGCTCACGCACCGGCGGGACGACCGTGCGGCACGTGTCGTCGGCCAGCGGGCAGCGATCGACGAACACGCACGTGGGCAGCACCGTGCCGATCAGCGGCAAGGTGCCGGGGATCGTGGCCAGCTGCTGTTGGTTCTTGCGGACGCCGCGGCGCGGCAAGCTCTTCAGCAACCCGACGGTGTACGGGTGCTGCGGCTGGTCGAACACCTCGCCGCTCGGGCCGTGCTCGACCACCCGGCCGGCGTACATCACCCCGACCCGGTCGCACATGTCGCGGATGATGCCGAGGTTGTGGGCGATCATCAGCACCGCCGCGCCGGTCTCGCGGCGCAACTCCTGGACGAGCTCGAGGACCTCGGCTTCGACGGTGGCGTCGAGGCCCGTCGTCGGCTCGTCGAGGACGAGCAGCTTGGGGTTGCAGGCGAGGGCCATGGCGATCACGACACGCTGGAGCATGCCGCCCGACAGCTGGTGCGGGTAGCGATCCATCACCGAGTCCGGCGCGGCGATGTGCACACGCTTGAGGGCACGGACCGCCGCCTCGGCCGCTTCGGCCTTCGACTGGCCGAGCAGGGTGAAGCTCTCGGCCAGCTGGCGCCCGACGCGCAGCGACGGGTTCAGCGCCTGGCCCGGGTCCTGGTAGACCATCGAGGCCTCGCGCGCGCGGAACTGGCGCAGTTCGTCGTTGGACATCCGGGTGATGTCCTTGCCGTCCACCAGCACCGTGCCGCCGGTGATCGCGCCGTTGCGTGGCAGGTAGCGCAGCGCGGCGTAGGCCGTAGTGCTCTTGCCGCAGCCGGACTCGCCCACCAGCCCGAACGCCTCGCCGGGAGCGACCTCGAAGCTGACCCCGCGCAACACCTCGCGTGGGATCCCGCGAACGGTGTAGGCGACCTGGAGATCGCGGACGTCGAGCGCCGGGCGATCAGGCATCGAGCACGCTCTGGATCGAGTCGGCGATCAGGTTGACGGCGATGACCAGGCTGGCGATGGCCAACGCCGGGAACACCGTCGGCCACCAGATCCCGCCGTTGAGGCTGGCCCTCGCCTCTTTCACCTGTGCTCCCCAATCGGGCGACCCCTGCTCGGGGCCGGCGCCGAGGAACGCCAGGCCGGCCACGGTGAAGATCGCGTAGCCGATCCGGACCGTCGTCTCGACCACGATCGGGCCGAGCACGTTCGGCAGGATCTCCCGGCCGACGATGAACAACGTCGACTCGCCGCGCAGCTTGGCCGAGGTCACGTAGTCCAAGTTGCGCTCGGCGAGCACCGCGGCGCGGATCGTCCGGGCGACGATCGGGACGAACAGGCCGGCCACCGTGAGGATGATCACCAGCCGGCCCTTGCCCAACGTGGTGATCGCCAGCAGCGCGATGAGGATCGTCGGCATCGCCAACACGGCCTCGACCAACCGGCTGAGCACCGCGTCGACCCGGCCGCCCTTGTAGCCCATCAGCAGGCCGAGCATGGTCCCGCCGACCACGCCGATCAGCGCCGCTGCCGGCGCCACCAAGAGCACGTCGCGGGCGCCGACGATGACCCGGGACAGGATGTCGCGGCCAAGCTTGTCGGTGCCGAACGGGAACGTGCCGTTGGGGCTGAGGTTGCCCTTGGCGAGGAACTTGGTCGGCGACTTGGGGGCGATCGACGAGCCGAACAGGGCGCACAGGACCCAGAACGTGGCGATCATGCACCCGATGATGAAGCCCGGGCGGGCGCGGATCAGCCGCCAGTTCTCGCGGCGGGCCTGTCTGCGCTCGCTGACGTTGGCCGGTTGCGGCGTGGTCGGCCCCGGCGAGATCGCCGGCGGGACGACGGCCAGCTCGAGCTCGCTCACGATGCCCCCAGCAGGACGCGCGGGTTGAGCCAGGCGATGATCAGGTCGGCCACCAGGGTGGCGAGCATGTACACCAGCCCGACAAGGATGACCGACGCCTGCAGCACCGGCATGTCCTTGTCGACGATCGCCTGGAGCAGCGTCGAGCCGATGCCGCTGTAGTTGAACACGGTCTCGATCATCACCAGCCCGCCGAACAGGTAACCGATCTGCACGGCGACGACGGCGATGGTCGGCCCGAGCGCGTTGCGCATGATGTGCCGGTTCATCACCGTGCGATCCGGAAGCCCCTTCATCGTGGCGGTCCGCACGTAGTCCGAGTTCAGCGCGGTGATCACCCCGGCGCGGGTCATCCGGGCGATGTACCCGAAGTAGACGATGGCCATGGAGATCGCCGGGAGCAGCAGGTACTTCCACTGCCCGAGCACGGACGTGCCGTCGGGCACGTTGGCGAACGCCGAGAACACCTTCCACCTGATGCACAGCAGGTACAGCAGGATCGAGCCGGTGACGAACTCGGGAAGCGACGACGTGGCCAGGCCGGCCGTGACGATGAACCGGTCGGTCAGGGTGTCACGACGGCGGGCGGCGAACCGTCCGGCGAGGATCGCGATCGGCACGGTGAGCAGCAGGGCCAACAACGCCAACTTCGCGGAACGCCCGAAAGCCGGCAACACCACCGAGGACATTGCCGGCTTCTCGGACTTCCACGAATCGCCGTAGTCGAGCGTGAACAGACTGCGCATCGATCGCCCGTACTGGACGATCAGCGAGTCGTTCACGCCCAACCGCTGGTTGTACTTCTGGACGAGGACCTCGGGTGCGGTGTTGCCGTAGATCGAACGTCCCGGGTTTCCGGGGAGCACGTTGACCAGGAAGAACACCAGCGTGGCGAGGATCCACAGCGTGATCACCGTCTGCAGCAGGCGGCTGATCACATACCGCTTCATCCCTCCCGCCCCCGTGTCCCCGTGCGGAGGTCAGGCGACCTGGCCCGCACCTTCGAGGAACATCTGGCCGAGCGCGCTGACCCGCAGGCCGGCGACCTTGGTCGAGTGGCACGACAGGTAGTTGTAGAAGTACGGGATCGCGTACGGCACCTCGTCGTTGGCGATCTTCTCCAGCTTGGTGCAGGCGGCCTTGTGGCCGGCCACGTCCAGCGCCGCCTGGTACTCCTTGAACGCCGCGTTGAACGCGTCGTTCTTCCAGTGAGCCGAGTTCCACGCCCCGGTCGCGTACGCCGCGTTGAGGTAGGTGTCCGGGGTGGGGCGGTGTCCGTAGTCGACGATGCCGAACTCCTGGCCGCCGTCGCAGATCGGGTCGTAGGTCAAGCACCACTGGTTGTAGAAGGTGTCGGTCGACTCGACC
>CAZMHG010000415.1:0-3407 GCA_964565975.1 uncultured Ilumatobacteraceae bacterium
ATCCCCCGCCGGCGCAGCGAGGCGAGCGACGCGTCGAACGTCGCCTTGCCGACACCGTCGTAGGCCACGTGCACGCCGACGCCGCCGGTCGCCGCACGGACCGCGGCTGCCAGGTCGTCGACGGTGGAGTAGTCGATCAGGTAGTCGGCGCCGAGGGCACGGGCACGGTCCAGCTTGTCCTGCGATCCGGCGGTGGCGACGACGGTCGCGCCCTTGTGGTGGCAGAGCTGGACCAGCCACTGCCCCACCCCGCCGGCAGCGGCGTGGATCAGCACGGCGTCTCCCGGCTGCACCGCGTAGGTCGTGGTGACCAGCACGTGGGCCGTCATGCCCTGGAGCATCGACGCCGCCGCGGTGCGGTCGTCGACACCGTCAGGGATCGGGACCAGCACGTCGGCGGGCAGCACCACCAGGTCGGCCGCGCTGCCCGGCTTCAGCGTCCAGGCGACACGGCTTCCCACCGGCAGGTCCACGCCGGCCCCGACGGACTCGACCGTTCCCGCACCTTCCATGCCCAGCGTGAACGGCGTGGGCACGGGGTACACGCCCTGGCGCTGGTAGACGTCGATGAAGTTGATGCCCGAGGCGGCGACGCGGACCCGGACCTCGCCGGGACCCGGTGCGGGGATGTCGACGGACTCGATGGTGAGCACGGAGGCGTCGCCGTGGCGGGGGACGCGCAGGGCGCGTGAGCTGGTCATGCGGCGCAGCCTAGGTGGCCCGCGGTGGCCACGGTCTGGGCGATCACGGCCGGCACAGGCCGGCCGCGGCGAGCGCGGCGCGTGCCTCGGCGAAGTGGGCGACGTGCTCGGCACCGGTCGTGTAGCCGTTGCGCATCGAGACCACGCTGACCTGCGTCCCGCCTGCTTCGCGCCAGGCGCCGGCGGTCTCCACCGCCCCCTCGACCGTCGGCTCGCGCAGCATGTTCAGCTCGTAGTTGAACCCGTCGACCTCGGCGGCCGGCCGGCCGGACTCGGCCAGCAGCGCACGCACGCGGGCCATGCCCTCGACGCAGACGTCGAGGTTCCCGGCAAAGGTGAACCCGCTGCCGACGCTGGCCGCGCGGCGGAACGCCGGTTCGGAGAAGCCGCCGACGTAGATCGGCACCGGGCGCACCGGGCGGGGCACGAGCGCGGCGCGCTCGAACGATTCCTTCGTCGTCGTGCCGTGGAACGACGACAGCTGCTCGGTCCACAGTTGGCGCAGTAGGACGACCTGCTCGTCGAGGCGCTTGCCGCGCAACCCGAAGTCGGCGCCCATCGCCGAGTACTCGACGTAGTTCCAGCCGGTGCCGACACCCAGCCGCAGGCGCCCGCCGGACAGCAGGTCCACGTCGGCGGCCTGACGGGCGACGAGCACGGTCTGGCGTTGCGGCAGGATCAGCACGCCCGTGGCCAGCTCCAGCCGCGTGGTGATCGCCGCGACGTAGCCGAACATCACGAACGGGTCGTGGAACGGGTCGCGCTCGTTGTACGGCCCCCGCAACGGCGGCTGACGATCGGCCAGCTGCGCGCCGAGCAGGTGGTCGTAGGCCAACAGGGTGTCGTAGCCGGCGTCCTCGACCCCACGGGCGATCACCGCCAGGGCGGCGGGATCGTGGGCGATCTCGGTCTGCGGGTACGTGGCGCCGATGCGCAGCGGCTTGTTGGTGTCCATTGTCGCCTCCTGCCGCGCCGTCGCGACGTCGCGCCAGCCCGGACCTACATCTTGACACTGACTACAGTTACTCGCCGTGAGCACGCACCCCCAGAACGACACCTGGTTCGGAGATTCGACGATCGGGCAGCGCTTCCCGGCTTGGACGCGGGGCAACGCGGCCGACGTCTTCCCCGATCCGTTCAGCCCCCTCGGCCAGTCGCTGGTCCTCCGCCAGGGCATGTGCACCGGCCTGCGCGACGCGTACATCGCGATCGGCGCGCTGGACTGGGACGAGTTCGAGTCGCCCGAGCATCCCGACCTGTTCAAGATGTTCGGCGGCTACCCGTACAACCCGCTGTCGATGACCCGCGTCCTCGGTGCGCGCATGCCCGGCGCCTCGCCACAGCTGATCGACCGCGCCTTCTTCGACGAGGGCGCCGACATCCCCGAGTACGAGCCCGCCGACTGGCACGAGTCCGACGCGCACGCCGCCAAGCTCGGCGCATCGATGGCCTGGACGATGAGCGTCACCAGCCTCCCCGAGCTCGATGCCGACAAGGAGGCCGCCCGCCGGGCGCGCGACACCCGCCCCGATCTGGCCGCGGCCACCGACGCGGCGTTGATCGCCCGCGCCCGGTCGATGGTGCCGCTCGTCCAACAGTCGTTCGAGAACGCGATGCGCATCTCGACGCTCTCGTCGCTCGGACCGGGGGCGCTCGGCGCGGTGTGCGAGGGCATCGGCGACCCGACCGCGGCGATCCGGCTGCTCGCCGGCATCGAGGTCGACTCCGGCGCTCCGTCGCACGCGATGTGGGACCTCGGCCGCGCGGCCGTGGCCGACGCGGAGCTGACCGCCGCATTCGACGCGGGCATCGACGGCGTCCTCGATCGCCTGCGCGCGTCCGGTTCGGACGCGGCCACGCGGTGGCTGGCGGCATGGGACCGGTTCATCTACGACCTCGGCTCGCGTGGCCCGAACGAGTACGACCCGATGTCGTTGTCGTGGGAGGTCAGCCCGCGCATCGCGCTGGCAGCGATCGACCTGATGCGCAAGTCCGACCCCAGCCAGGCACCGGCGGTGCGGATGGCCGCGTCGGTCAACGAGCGCGACGAGGTCACCGCCAAGGTGCGCGCGGCGATCGCCGGCGACCCGGAGACCGCCGGGCTGTTCGAGGCCGCGCTCGGTTCGGCCAGGCTGTTCCTCGCCGGTCGCGAGCGCGGCAAGACCACCGTCGTGCGGGTGATCAACGAGATCCGAGTCGCGCTGCGCGAGTTCGGCCGGCGGTTGGTCGAGCGTGGCCTCATCGACCACGTCGAGCAGGTGTTCATGCTCACCGACCCCGAGTTGGACCACGTCCGTTGCGAGCCCGAGGCGTTCCGCACGGTGATCGCCGAGCGCTGGGCGCAGTTCCGCGAGCTGTTCCACCGGGAGCCGGTGTTCAACGTCAACCACGTCGTGCCGGCCCTGTCGGACATGACCGTGCGCGTCGAGAAGGGCATCACCGCCGCACCGGCCGGGACCGTGCTGCGGGGCACCGCCGGATCGGGCGGGGTGGCCACCGGCCGGGCCAGGGTCGTCGTCGACGCGGCCGACCCGCACGGGCTGGAGCCGGGCGACGTCCTCGTCGCCCCGCAGACCGACCCGTCGTGGGTCCCGCTGTTCGTGTCCGCCGCCGCCGTCGTCGTCAACGTCGGCGCCCTCGGCAGCCACGCGATGATCGTCTCGCGCGAGCTGGGCATCCCCTGCGTGGTGTCGGCGGTGGGTGCGA
>CAZMHG010000416.1:0-3401 GCA_964565975.1 uncultured Ilumatobacteraceae bacterium
CTCGTTGCACGCGTCGTAGATCTCCTTGACGTTGCTCTCGGTGCCGACGGTACGGATCACGTCCTCGGCCGGGTTCGTGCACCACGCGTCGAGCCAGTCGAAGCGCTCCTGGCTCATGCCTTGCGGCAGGATCGCCACGCCGCGGCTGGCCATGATCCGGCTGATGGCGATGCCGCCACGGGCGTAGTTGCCCGTCGACGGCCAGATCGCCCGGTGGCGCGTGGGGTCGAACTGTCCGCACACGACGCGCGGTGCCAGGCAGGCATACGCCGCGAGGACCTTGTGCGCGGTGATCATCGGGAACCGGTCGCCGAACACGACGATGATCGGGCTGTCGACCCCCGTCAGCGATCGCGGCAGGACCACGTGGTCGGGGACTTCGACGCGGCCACCGTCGAGCGAGTTGTACCAGTGAACGCGCCACAGGTTCGCCGGATCGGGAGCGTTGCGGTCGACGCCGCTCAGCTCGGCCAACCGGGCCGGGTCCGCCGCAGCCGGATCGGCGAGCTCGGCGAACGTCGGCAGGCGGATGCCCTGCTCGGCGAATCGGCTGACGCTGTTGGCCAGCGCGGACGGGTCGACCACACGATCGGCGAGGCCGAACTGGTTGACGAGGGCGTCGGCGAGCCGGTCGGCGGCGGGGGCATCGGTGGCGGTCACGGTTGACATTCTGTCAACCACGCCCGCGCACCGGTGCTCCCGCAGGACGAATCAGGCGACCTGACGTCCGTTGTACGCCGCGAGCCGGGCGACCAGCGGCATATCCGCGGGCACCGCGGTCGCTTCGCCGAACGGCGCGCGGATGCCGGTGGCGGCGAACATCTCGGCTCGGCCGGTCGCCGGCAGTTCGGCACGCATCCGGGCGAACCCGACTTCGACGTCGGCGTCGTCGACCTCGACGTCCTGACCGGTGGCAATGGCCAGATCCCACGTGTGCACGACGACCTCGCTGACGTACAGCTCCGCCGCCTCCTGCGCGGTCGCCGGACGCCAGGGCAGCACGACGCGACGGTTCATGTCGTCGATCTCGGACCACCCCGCGACGAGCGATGCGCGGCTGGCCTCCCACTGCTCCGCCGCCGCGCCGGGATCCGTGACCGGGAACAGGTCGGTCGGGATGTCGGGACGCTCGGTCCCGCCACCGGCCCCGAACGCATTGCCGTAGCGGGCGATCGAGTCGATGCGCTCGCCGACCATCAGGATGTGGGCGACCAGCTGGCTGACGTTCATCTCGTCGCACGGCGTCGGCAGGTCGAGCTGGTCGGCGCGCACGTTGCGCTGCACCTGCCCGCACGCGGCGCAGACGCGGGCGAGCGCCTCACGGGCGTCGCTCGGCCTGATCGACGAGGTCGACGTGATCGACGACGTCGACGAGCTCGACGCAGTCGACGCAGCCGACGCGGTCGACGCGGTCGTCCGGTGGTCATCGTGGAGCGGGATCTCGAGGGTGGTGTCGGTGTGTGTCGGTGTCATGCCGGCACCATACGAACCGAAACAGGCCACGGAGTGACCGGATTTCGGCGGCAGAATCGGACTCGTGCGCGCCGACCGGATGTTGACCATGCTCAACCTGATGCAGGTGCGCGGCCGGGTCACGGCAGGCGACATGGCCGCCGAGTTCGAGATCTCCGAGCGCACCGCGCGCCGCGACCTCGATGCCCTGATCGTCGCCGGGTTCCCCGTCGTGGCCACGCGCGGGCGTCACGGCGGGTGGCATCTGGTCGGCAGCGGTCGGACCGATCTGTCCGGGCTGACGGAGGCCGAGGCCAGCGCCCTGGCAATGGCCACGACGGCCGTGCAGACCAACGCGCCCGAGGTCGCCCAGGCGCTCGCCAAGCTGCTGCGCGCGGTCCCGGAGCCGTTCCGGGTCCAGGCGACGCGCGCGTCGCAGGCGTTCTTGATCGAGCCGGGCACCTGGACCCGTCCCGCGCTGCCTGCTCCCCCACCATCGTTCGATGTCGTCCGGCGGACGATCCTGGAGCGACGGGTGCTGTCGTTCGTCTACCACGCGCCGCGCCGTGCGCCCGAGGCACGTAGCGCGACACCGCTCGGCGTGGTGCGCACCTCGTTCGCCTGGTACGTCCTGGCGGAGACCGAGCGCGGTCGGCGGACGTTCCGCCTCGACCGGATCCACGAGCCCGCACCGGCCGGTCCGGCGACCGACTGGCCGGACGGCTTCTCGCTCGTCCACGAGTGGGAGCAGGCCCGCAGCCGGATCCGCGACCTCGTCACCGGCGACGCCAGCGTCGTCGCCACCGGGAAGGTGCACCCCGACCGCACGGCGGCCCTCGGCTGGCTGTCACATGGGAATGCCCAGCTGCACGACGCCGCGCCCGACGAGTGGCGGGCGTTCCGGCTGGCAACCTCGAGCCTGGCCGAGATGATCGGCATCCTGGCCGGCCTCGGCGCCGCCGTGCGGGTCGACCAGACCCACGTCCGGGCCGCGCTGGCCGAGCACGGCGCCCAGTTGCTTGCCACGCACGGCGCCCGAATCCCCGTGACACCGACACAGTAGGTTGAGCGGCCTATGGCAGACCTGCTGATCGGCGGACAGATCGACCCCGCCGCCCACACGCGCACCGACAAGAACACCGTGGTCGCGTCCGGCGACCTCACCACGCACGGGGTGATCGTCGGCATGACCGGTTCCGGCAAGACCGGTCTGGGCATCGTCCTGATCGAGGAAGCACTCTCGGCCGGTGTGCCGACCATCCTGATCGACCCGAAGGGCGACCTCACCAACCTTTGCCTGATGTTCCCCAACATGCGCGCCAGCGACTTCCAGCCGTGGGTCAACGCAGACGACGCGGCCAAGGCCGGGCAGAGCGTGCCCGACTTCGCTGCCGCCCAGGCCAAGGCCTGGGCCGAGGGGCTCACGTCGTGGGGCATCAACCAGGCCAAGGTCAACAACCTGGTCGACAACGTCGACTTCACGATCTACACGCCCGGCTCCGGCGCCGGCGTCGGGCTGAACATCGTCGGCTCGCTACAGGTACCCGCCGACATGGGCGACACCGAGATCGTCAGCGACGAGATCGAGGGCTTCGTCTCCGGCCTGCTCGGCCTGGTCGGCATCTCGGCCGACCCGCTGTCCAGCAAGGAGCACATCCTGCTGTCCAACGTGATCCTCAACGAGTGGAACGCGGGACGCAGCCTGGACCTGCCCACGTTGGTGGGAATGATCCAGAACCCGCCATTGCGCAAGCTGGGTGTGTTCGAGCTCGACCAGTTCTACCCACCGGCCGAGCGCACCCAGCTGGCCATCAAGCTCAACGGCCTGCTCGCCTCACCGTCGTTCGGCGCATGGATGAGCGGCCCGGCGATCGACATCGACCACCTGCTGCGAAACGACGGCAAGCCGCGCTGCGTGGCCTGCTTCATGTGCCAGACGGCGTGCCCGG
>CAZMHG010000417.1:0-868 GCA_964565975.1 uncultured Ilumatobacteraceae bacterium
GATCGCCGCGCTCGTCGACGGCGGCGCCGACGTCGCCTGGATCGAGACGATGTCCGCGGTCGACGAGGTCCGTGCGGCCGCCCAGGCGGCCATCGAGGTCGGCGTGCCCTACGTGGCGACGTGCTCGTTCGACACCGCCGGCCGGACGATGATGGGGCTGCTACCCAGCGAGCTGCCGTCGGTGTTCGACGGCCTTGCCGTGGCCCCGTTGGCGATTGGCGCGAATTGCGGCGTCGGTGCGCCCGACATCCTCGTGTCGTTGCTCGGCTTCGCCGGCGGCGAGATTCCGGCAGTGTGCAAGGGCAACTGCGGCGTCCCGCAGTTCGTCGGCACCGACGTGGTCTACACCGGCACTCCCGAGCTGATGGCCCGGTACGCCGCGCTCGCGGTCGACGCCGGGGCCCGGATCGTCGGCGGATGCTGCGGCACCTCGCGCGAGCACCTTGCGGCGATGCGCGTGGCGATCGACCACCACGTGCGCGGGCCGGTACCCGACGTGGCCCGGATCGTCACCGAGGTCGGCGAGCTGGTCAACGCCGCACCGTCGAGCGAGCGCGCCGAGCGCCCCCGTCGCCGCAGCCGCTGACCCAGAAGCCGCTGACCCAGAAGCCGCAGCCCTCGGCCCCGGACGGACGACCTAGGCGAACTCGTCGGGCAGGACCGCCTTGCGCCGGGCGATGTAGTCGAGCAGTTCGGCATCGATCGCCTCGTCGATCGCCGGCGCCTCGTAGGACGCCAGGCGCTGCTTCCAGATCTTGTTCGCTCGCTGCGCAGCGTCGAGCGAGCCGTCCTCGAGCCACTGCTCGTAGCTCGAGTTGTCCGCCGTCGCCGAACGGTAGAACGCGGTCTCGAAGTTGTGCAGGGTGTG
>CAZMHG010000417.1:878-3399 GCA_964565975.1 uncultured Ilumatobacteraceae bacterium
GCAGTTCTTGGGTGTGCTCGCAGATCGCCTGGACCGCTTGTCCGTTGTCGGACATGTCCAGACCCTTGGCGAACGTGGCCATCATCCCGCACTGGTCGTCGTCGAGCACGAACTTCTCGTAGCCGACGGCCAGCCCGCCTTCCAGCCAGCCGGCGGCGTGGAGGACGAAGTTGACGCCGGCCATCATCGTCGGCAACAAGGTCGCCGCGCTCTCGTAGGCAGCCTGCGCGTCCGGGACCTTGGAGGCGGTCAGCGAGCCGCCGCTGCGGAACGGCAGGTTCAGGCGCCGGGCCAGGGCGGCCAAGGTGTACAGCACGAGGGCCGGCTCGGGTGTGCCGAAGGTGGGCGCGCCCGTCTGCATCGACATCGAGCTGGCGAACGAGCCGAAGATCACGGGGGCGCCGGGGCGGACGAGTTGGGTGAACGAGATGCCGGCGAGGGCCTCGGCGAGGGTCTGGGCGGCGACGCCGGCGCTGGTGGTCGGCGCCATTGCGCCGGCGAGGATGAACGGCGTGATCAGTGTCGCCTGGTTCGCCGCGGCGTAGGTCTCGGCCGCGGCGAGCATCGTCGCGTCCCACACCAACGGCGACGAGGCGTTGATCAGGCTGGTCATCACGGTGCGGTCCTGCAGGTCGCCACCGAAAGCGATGCGGGCCAGCTCCACCGAGTCGGCGGCGCGCTCGCCGGCGGTGACCGAACCCATGAACGGCTTGTCGCTGTAGCGGATGTGCGAATAGACCATGTCCAGGTGGCGCTTGCTCACCGGGATGTCGACCGGCTCGCACACGGTGCCGCCGCTGTGGTGCAGGTTGGGGGACAGGTAGGTCAGCTTGACCAGGTTCTGGAAGTCGGCCAGGGTGGCGTAGCGGCGGCCGTTGTCCAGGTCGTGGACGAACGGTGAGCCGTAGTTCGGCACCAGCACGGTGGCGTCGCCGCCGATCTGCACGCTGTTCGCCGGGTTGCGTGCGTGCTGGGTGTACACCGCCGGAGCGGTGGACACCAGCTGGCGGGCCAGCCCTGCGGGGAAGCGGACGCGGCTGCCCTCCACGTCGCAGCCGGCATCGCGGAACCGGTCGAGCGCCGACGGGTAGTCGCGGATCTCCACGCCGACGCGCTCGAGGATCAGTTCGGCGTTGTCCTGGATGCGCTGCAGGCCCTCCTCGCTGAGGATCTCGACGGGTCGTACCGCGCGGGTGATGAACGGGTCACGTTCCACCACGCTTGCCGCCCGCGCCGCTTGCCGCGCCGCTCGTCCGCCCCCACGCCGTCCGTGTCCGCTGTCGCTCATGGGCGCCGAGACTAGCAGTGCAGATATATCACGGTTCCGGCCGGGGCGCGCTTGCAGGCTGCGCGGTCGGCGACGGCGCGGCGTCGCCCGCCGGTGCCGCGCGCAGTCCCACACGCACGGCGTCGGCGAAGGGGTGCAGACCCGTGTGGTGATGCTCGAACGCCAACCCCAGCCGGGCCGCGGCGACGCGGCCGGTCTCGATCAACGCGGGGTCGTCGCTTTGGGTGAGCAGCACGACGAGCCGGTAGTTGCCGAAGTACATGTCCCGCAGTTGCGGGTGGCGGTCGAGACCGAGGCCTTGCCAGACCAGCGCGTCGAAGTGCTTGGCCAGGAAGTCCGTCAGGTAGAAGGTTCCGGGCTCGGCGTCGTGCAGCGCGGCGAACCGTGCCGACCCGGCGAAGAACTCGTAGCAGTGCGCGCCGGGGAGCCGGTCGACACCGGGGTGTGCGTCCAGGAATCGGTCGAGCTCGCCACCCGTCCCGCAGTCGGCGTAGGCCAGGAACACCGGCCGGTTCCCCGCGTCGGGGCTGGCGAGCACGGCGGCGATGGCCGGCACGATCTGCTCGGGTCGGTTGTGCAGGTTGGCCGGCAGGTAGCGGACCTCGACGCACTCGCCGTCGCGGTCGCGGTCGATCTGGCCGAGCACGTTGCGCAACTCGGTGGCCAGCGCACCGCAGGCGACGACCAGCGGCCGAGTCTCAGCCACCCGCGCCCGCGTCGTCGTCGTGCCGGTACCAGTGGAGGTGCTCGGCCGGCAGTGGCGCGCGACCCAGGATCAGGTCGGCGGCCTTCTCGGCGAGCATCATCACCGGCGCGTAGATGTTCCCGTTGGTCACGTACGGCATCACGCTGGCATCGACGACGCGCAGCCCGTCGACACCGTGCACCCGCATCGTCGCCGGGTCGACCACCGACTGCGGCCCGACCCCCATCGCGCAGGTGCACGACGGGTGCAGCGCAGTCTCGGCGTCGGTGGCGACCCAGTCGAGCACCTGCTCGTCGGTGGACACCGTGGGGCCGGGGGAGAGCTCGCCGCTGCTGAACGCGGCGAACGCCGGCTGGTCGAGGATCGAGCGGGCGACGCCGATCGCCTCGACCCACTCGCGCCGGTCGTTCGCCGTGGACAAGTAGTTGAACCGCAGCGCCGGCTTGACCCGCGCATCGGGCGAGGTGATCCGCACGCTGCCGCGCACGTCGCTGTACATCGGGCCGACGTGCACCTGGTACCCGTGA
>CAZMHG010000418.1:0-3375 GCA_964565975.1 uncultured Ilumatobacteraceae bacterium
GCAGCCCGGCATGCCGATGGTCCGGATGGATCCGGTACCGCTTCCACGGGTCGTGCCCGAGGACGACGTCCGGGCGTAGGCGGCGGATCACCTCGGCAACGCAAGCGCGCTGCGCGAGGCCGCTGTCCAGCTCGCCGTCGACGTAGCCGAGCATGACCACCTCGCCGGCATGCGCCGCGGCCAGCACTCGCGCCGCGTCCTGTTGCTCGCGCCGACGCACGGCGACCAGCGCGGCGGTGTCGGCGTGGGGGTCCCAGGTCCCCTTCGATCCGTCCGTGAGGATCAGGTGATGCACGGTGCATCCGCCGGATGCCCACTTGGCGAGCGTGCCGCCGGCGCCGAACTCGACGTCGTCGGGGTGCGCCCCGATGGCCAGCACAACCCGCGGCGGCGTCAGGTTGCGTGACACGCCGGCACGTGGGCTCGGCTGGCCTGGGGTGTTGGCGCTCATCGGCCGTGGGCCGTGCCGAGCGCCGCGCTCACGAGTGGGTGAACCAGGTCGGCCGGTCGGTCGACGTCGAGAGCCAGGCGCCGGTCGCGGACCACGCGCACATCGTACGGACTGCACTGCGCGGCGGCGAGATGGCGAGCAAAGCTGCCCGGGCCGTACGACGCGGACAGCGGGGCAGGCAACGGCACGGACAACACGTTGGTGCCGTCGCCGCGGGTGTCGGGCACCAAGGTGATCGTGTCGTGGCTGGCGAGCGCGGCAAGGTCGTGCGCCAGCGGCAGGTCGCCGTGGGCGATCACCGCGGCGGTGCGCCCGCGGCGTGCCAGCTCGCCAAGTGCGCCGTCGACGGCGGCGTTGAGCCCGACCCCGGGCATCCACAGCACGTCGGCACCGGCGCTGCCCGCCCACTCGGCGACCTCGTCGTCGTCGCACACGACAAAGGCGTCGAGCGGCCGGCCGGCTGACAGGACGTGTTTGAGCATCCGCTTGGCCAACGCTCGACGAGCGTCGGCGTCGAGCGATCCGGCGAGCCGCTGCTTGGCCATCGAGAACGCCTTGACCGGGACGACGAGCGCCGCACACGCCGGGTCGACGGCGCGCTGGCCGGCGCCGCACGGCTCGCCCGGTGAGTTCACGGCGCTGCAGCGTACGGCCGTGGCCGTGGGCCGTCACGCGGACCCACCCGCCGGTACCGTGGCTCGGGTGACGCAGACGGGCTATCTCGGCGGACGTTGGCGGGCGGGCATCTCCCCGTGCGGCGACCTCGAGCCACCCGACGGTGCCGCGCTGCGGTGGTACGTCGCCGCCGACGACCGCTGGCACGTGCCGGCAACCGAGTCCGCGGTTCGCCAACACCGGATCGAGGGCACGCCGGTCACCGAGACGCGGCTGCGGATCCCCGGCGGCGACGCCGTCCAGCGGGTGTGGACGGTGCCAGACCACGGCGGGATGACCTTCGTCGAGGTGCACAACGCGTCGCCGCTCCCGATCGCCGTCGCCTTCTCCCGCCCCGACCTGTGGGTGCCACGCCCGCCGAGCGATCTGCCCGCCGTGGGCATCACCCTGCCGCAGGGAGCCGTGACGTTCCCCGTCGGCCATGCCGCGTCGGTGACCGTCGGCCTGGCGCACGACGGCTCGCGCGGGATCCTGCGGGCAAACGTGCCGACCTGGCAGTCGGTGGTCGAGGGGTGGCGCCGGACGGCGGATCGGGCCTCACGCCTCGTGCTGCCAGAGCAGGCCGTGCTCGACGACGTCCGCCAGATGCGATGTGACCTGGCCCTCGGCCTGGCGATGTCCGAGGTGTGCGTGATGGCGGGCGACGCGAAGCACGACGACATCCAGCTGCTGGTCGCGGCGGGCGAGCTGGCCCGGATGGGCCTCGACGCGGGCGAGGACGGCGGCCTGGGGACCGGCATCGACACCGGCATCGACCTGGGCGAGATCGCTGCGGCGGTCGAGCGCGTCCTGCGCAGCGCCCGGCGCGGTGACGGCACGGATCACGACGCCGATCGGTGGCCCGTCGCGGTGGCGGTCCGTGGCGCCGCGGCGGCATTGCGCGCCGCGGGGGAGCCGCGGGCGTTGACCGACCTCGACCGGGCCGTGCGGCTGACGAACGTGCGGCTGGCGAACGGTCGGCGGAACGGACGCCGATCGGCACCCCTCGAACTACCCGGAACCGTGCCTGCTGCGCCGGCTGCCCGGCCCGACGGCGTGCTGGTCGTGCCGTGGGTCGAACAGCGCCTGGTCGGGTCCGACGGCGATCTCCTGCCACTGGGCTTCCCCGAGGATTGGCTCGGCGCGCCGATCGAGGCGCACGGGGTGTTGGCCGGAACCCCCACCACGCCGGCCATCGTGTCGTTCGCCGTGCGGTGGCACGGCGCCCGACCGGCCGTGTTGTGGGAGGTGGAGGGGGCATCGTTGGGCGTACGGGCGTCGCTCGTCGCGCCCGGTTGGTCGGGCACCGGTCCGCGCGGCGAGGCGCTGTGGCCGGATCCGCGCCCGGTCGATGCCTGATCGCGACGCACGATCCCGGTGTCGGAGTGCCCGGCGTAGCCTGGCCCGATGGCCGACCTCGCCGCGACGAACGACACACCCGCCACGGCCATCGTGTCCCCGGACGTGCTGCGCCTGACGGAGTGGACGTCGTGCGGCGGATGCGCCGCGAAGTGGGGCGCGTCGTTGCTCGCCGGGCTGGTCGGCGAGCTTCCCGCAGGCGCCGACCC
Organism: uncultured Ilumatobacteraceae bacterium; assembly: GCA_964565975.1. GTDB lineage: Bacteria > Actinomycetota > Acidimicrobiia > Acidimicrobiales > Ilumatobacteraceae > JAKOUY01. The sequence goes on from CAZMHG010000418.1 coordinate 2,674, forward strand.
GGCCCTGCTCGTCGGGTTGGCACCGTTTGACGACGCGGCGATCTACAGGCTCACCGACGATCTGGCGCTGGTCTCGACCACCGACTTCTTCCCGCCCTTGGTGGACGACCCTGCCGACTTCGGCGCGATCGCCGCGGCAAATGCGTGCAGCGACGTGTTCGCGATGGGTGGGCGCGTCGCCGTCGCGGTCAACATCGCCGCGTTCCCCGAGCACTTCCCGGTGTCGGCGATCGCGTCGATCTTCGACGCCGCGGCGAGCGTGGTCGCCGAAGCCGGCGGCACCGTCGCCGGAGGGCACACCATCCGCAATCCCGAACCGATCTTCGGGCTGGCCGTGCAGGGCCTCGTCCACCCCGACCGGGTGTTCCGCAAGGGCGGTGCCAGGCCGGGCGACGCCCTGGTGCTTGGCAAGCCACTCGGCACCGGGCTGGTGCTCGCCGGCGGGACGCCCGACGACAAGCGCGGCGCGACGCTCGGCATGCGTCGGTTGAATCGCGCCGCAGCCGAGGAACTGGTCGCGCTGGGCGGCGCGGTGCACGCGGTCACCGACGTCACCGGTTACGGCCTTGCCGGGCACGGTTGGGAGATGGCCGAGCGCGGTGGCGCACGGCTCGTCGTCGACACCACGTTGCTGCCCACCTATGCCGGCGCGCGCGAGGCCGCCGCCCGTGGCGTGCGGACTGGCGGCGATCGGCGCAACCG
>CAZMHG010000419.1:0-3375 GCA_964565975.1 uncultured Ilumatobacteraceae bacterium
GATCAGCTACTTCGGCTTCAGCTACGGCAGCGAGTTGGGCGCGACGTGGGCGACGATGTTCCCGACCACGGTGCGCGCCGCGGTCCTCGATGGCGCCGCCGACCCGACCGCCACCATCTCGGAGTCGACGACCGAGCAGTACGTCGGCTTCAACCATGTGCTCGACACGTACTTCGCCCAGTGCGCCAAGGACACCTCGTGCCCGTTCAACAGCAACGGCGACCCGGCGAGCGCATTCGACACGCTGATGACGTCACTCGACGACCGACCGATCCCCAGTGTCAGCGGCCGGATCGAGGTCAACCGCAACGTCGCGTTGACCGCCGTGTTCCAGGCGCTGTACTCGCCGTACGACTGGCCGACGCTGAGCGAAGGCCTGGCCAACGCCGAGCACGGCGACGGCGCCGCGCTGCTCGGCCTGTACGACGCGTACATGGACCGCCAGGCGAACGGCTCGTACTCGAACCTCAATGAGGCCTTCCAGGTGATCACGTGCATGGACGACAGCGAACGCTCGACCATCGCGCAGAGCGACGCCGACGCGGCGAAGCTCCATGCGGTCACGCCCCGCCTGGCGCCCGGCACGACCGACAGCTACTTCTGCAACTTCTTCCCGGTCGCCCCGAGCGACCGGATCACGATCACCGGCAAGGGCGCCGGGCCGATCGTCGTCGTCGGCACGACGGGCGATCCGGCAACCCCGCTGGACAGCAGCAGGAAGATGGCTGCGGCGCTCCAGGACGGGCGTCTGGTCGTCGTCACCGCCGATCAGCACACCGGCTACGACGTCAACCAGTGCTCGCGCGACACCGTCGACAACTACCTGCTCGACCCGGTGAACAACGTGCCGGCGAACGGCACCACGTGCCCGTAGCGCGGGCTGCTCAGCCTTCCGGTTCGAGGACGACGACCGGGATCTGTCGGGTCGCCGCGGCCTGGTAGTCGGCGTAGGGCGGGTACGCGGCAACGGCCCGGTCCCACCACAACGCCCGCTCGTCGCCCTGGGCAACGCGTACGTTGTACACACCCGTGCGCGCGCCGTCCTGGACGGTGACGGTGCGCCGGGAGACCAGGTTGTGGAACCACTGCGGGTGCTCGACGCTGCCGCCGTTGCTGGCCACCGCGGCGTACGAACCGTCGTGCGCCACACGCATCACCGGCACTTTGCGCACCCGGCCGCTGTGCGCCCCGCGCATGGTCAGCAGGATCACCGGCCCCACGGCAGCGGTGTCACCGGCGCGCTCGATGTCGGTCACGTGATCACGGACCCAACCGACCGGGCTGGGGTCATAGGGCGGCTCGTCGCCAGGGCGCTCCCAGCGCACGACGTCGCCGATCTCGCCCGACTCGACGTCGTAGACGAACCCGGCGATGCGTTTGACCGGCGACAGGTACGGCGTGGCGATCAGCTGGTCGATGTCCTCGCGCAGGTCGGTGACCTGGTCGGCGATCGCGTGGAACCCGAGCTGTGCACCGGTGAGCGCGCTCAGTTCGGCGTCGGTCACGCCCTCCAGACCGCACTTGGTGTGCTGCATGACCACCACCGTGTCCACGCCGAGGACGTGGCAGCTCAACGCCAGGCTGCGCAACACGTCCTCGGTCAGCCGGCCGCCGGCGTTGCGCAGCACGTGCGCCTCGCCCAGGTGCAGGCCGAGCACGGCGAACACGTCGATGCGTGCGTCCATGCAGGTCACCACGGCGAGGTGGCGGCTCGGCCGCGCGTCTTGCACGTTGGCGCGGGCGGCGGCATAGCTCTGATTGGCCTCGAGCAGGCGGAGGATCTGGGTCACGGCGTCGATTCTCGGCGGTCGCGGGCGCGGCGCGCAATCACGGCGTCAGTGCGGCGCGGATCGCCGGCAGCAGGAGCATCGCTGCGCGGGTGGTGATGTGGTCGACGTCGCGGTACATCAGCGTGTTGCCGACGATCACCGGGCAGGCCTGCGCCGTGCAGAACCAGTCGGTCGGGTCGACGGTGCGCACCCCGGCCGCGCCCGCCGCCCGTGCCTCGGCGGCGATCCGTCCGGTCTTCACCGCCTTCGCGCGCCCGTTGTCGCAGGCCGCCGCGCTGTGCAGGTGCTCGGAGAGGCAGCTCGCCGGGGGTGAGGCGGTGTCGGGCGTGTCGTGCAACAGGATCACGTCCGCCGACGTGGCGGTGATCTGCCGCAGCCGAGCCAGGGTGCCCGCCTCCCACTCGCTGTCCGGGTTGAAGTACGTCGCCGACGAGGTGACGATCACCCGCGCCGGCCGCGTCGCGTGGAGCATCGCGATCGCCTGGCGCTGCCACTGCGGGCAGTTCTTGCCGAGCGTGTTGCGGATCTGCACCTGCGGCACCGGACAGCCGCCTTTGAGGGCAACGATCAGCTCGACGCCGCGAGCCGTGGCGATCGCGTCGATCGCCGGGAACCACATCGCCGCGTGGCTGTCGCCATACAGGACCCACTTCGTCGGCGCGCCGACCTTGCCGTAGCGGCACGGGTTCAGCGTCGCCTCGTCGGCGCTGAGGTTGATGCAGCCGTCGGCGTAGACCCGGGCCTTGTCCGCGCTCGCGCCGAGGAGCGACGGCGTCAGGTTGCCGGGCACCTCGTCGACCGCCAGCGCGGTGGTCAGCACCCGCTGGATGCGCGCCGTCCACCCGGCCAGGTCGCCGGCGGCGGGCGTCGGTTGCGTCGTGCCTGCGGTCGAGATCGTCGCACCGATGTCGACCGGTTGGGCGACCACGCGGCCGGCGACGTCGGGGGTCGTGGCACGCACGACGGTGACGACCAGCACGCTGGTGGCCACCAGCGCCGCGCCCAGTTGCAGGCCGCGGCGGCTGGACACGGCGAGCCGCGTCGAGAACCGGATCGGGCTCTCGACCAATCGCACCGACGCCGTCGCCAGCGCCAACGACACCACCACGGCGAGCACACCTTCCGCGAGCGACAGCGTGCCCCACCGGGCGCGCATGAACACGATCGTCGGCCAGTGCCACAGGTAGATCGCGTAACTGTGCCGACCGACCCACTGCAGCACCGGAAGGTCGAGCAGACGCGCCGGGCCGCCGGCCGCGCCGGGCCCGCCGGCGAGAATCACCGCAGCGGTGCCGAGCACGGGCAGCAGCATCGCCACGCCCGGGAAGGTGGTCGTCGCCTCGTCGAAGAACACCACCGCGATGCCGACCGCCAGCAGGCCGAGCCAGCCGCCGATGGCGCGGGACCTGGTGGGCAGGTTGGCCACACCGGTGCCGAGCACGGCGATCGCCGCGCCGGTCAGCAGCTCCGCGGCGCGCGACGGGAGCATGTAGTACGACCACGTCGGCGAGGTGTCGGTGAACCACCACGAGAACACGACCGAGGCGACCCACAGCCCGACGACGAGCGCGAGCAGCCGCTCGCG
>CAZMHG010000420.1:0-3374 GCA_964565975.1 uncultured Ilumatobacteraceae bacterium
TCGAACACCCGCGACAGGTAGCCGCGGCCGGAGTCCGGGTTGAGCACGACGACGATGTCGTCGGGGCGGGCGCGCCTGGCCACGTCGATCGCCGCGGCGACGGCCAGGCCACCGGAGCCACCGATCAGGATCCCTTCGAGCTGGCTGACCTCGCGCGCCGTGATGAAGCTGCGCTCGTCGCTGATCGGGATCACCTCGTCGTACACCGACGGGTCCCACGCGGCGGGGAAGAAGTCCTCGCCGACGCCCTCGACGAGGTACGGCCGTCCCGCCCCGCCGGAGAACACCGACGCGTCGGGGTCGGCGGCGATCACCCGGACCGCGGCGTTCTTCGACTTGAGGTAGCGCGCCGTGCCGGTGATGGTGCCGCAGGTGCCCGCGCCGGCGACGAAGTGCGTGATCCGCCCGCCCGTCTGGTCCCACAGTTCGGGCCCGGTGGTCTGCTGGTGAGCACGCGGGTTGTTCGGGTTGGCGTACTGGTTCGGGCGGAAGGCGTCGCGCTCGCGGGTCAGCCGCTCGGCGACGCTGTAGTAGCTCTGCGGGTCCTCCGGCGCGACCGCGACGGGGCAGACGACGACCTCGGCGCCGTAGGCGCGAAGCAGGCTCACCTTCTCCGGTGCGACCTTGTCGGTCATCACGAACACGCAGCGGTAGCCGCGTTGCGCGGCGACGATCGCCAGCCCGACGCCGGTGTTGCCGCTGGTCGGTTCGACGATCGTGCCGCCGGGGGCGAGCAGCCCGTCGCGCTCCGCGGCGAGGATCATCTCCAATGCCGGCCGGTCCTTCGACGAACCGCCGGGATTGGTGGTCTCCATCTTCATTGCCAGCACGCACGGCAGGTCGTAGCGCGCCGTGAGCTGCTTCAGGCGCACGAGCGGCGTGTTGCCGATGGTGTCCAGCACGCTGTCGGCGATGCGTGTCCCGTGCAGTCGCTGGTCGTTCGAGTCGTCGCCCCAGGCCATGCGACCGAGGGTACTGCGCCCTGCGTCGGCGCCGTCGTGGGCGTCGTCACGCAGGCGGACGCCAATGCGGGTCGCGGCCGGTGAAGGCGATCAGCTTGGTTTGTGTGTCGGCGTCGTCGGCCACGGCGACCTTCGGGCCGTAGTGGCCGCTCTGGCGGAGCAGGTCGTCGATCGGCTGCATCGCGGCGAGCATCTGGGCGCACAGCTCGGGGTCGATGGTGTCGTCCAGGCCGACCGCGCGGCCCAGGTCCCACGTATGCACGGCAATGTCGCCCGTGACCAGCCGGTCGATCGCCTCGTCGACGCGCATCTCGCCGGGCGGGCCGGCGTCGAAGCGGCGCGCTGCGAGGTGGTCGTCGTCGAGCGCAGCTTGCAGCGTGGTGGCCAGGTGCCGCCATGCGCCCACGGGGTCCGCCTCGACCGAGGGACCACCGCCGAAGTCGATCCCCGCCCTGCCGACGACGTACGGGACCCATCCGACAAGGTGGCCGACGACGTCACGGGCGCACCATCCCTGTGGCGGTGCGGGGCGGGACCAACCGTGCGGTGGTATGGACGCGACCAATCGGTCGAAGCGAGCCGCGATGCGGCGGAAGCGTGCGGCCGGACCGGAGTCGGTGGCGTTGGGTGACGTGTCAGTGTCGATCTGCCGGAGCGTAGGCCAGCCACGATGGGCGGAGGGTCGGCACGAAACTGCTCGCCGATCGTGGGTGCGGCCGAGCAGACTGTTGTCGATGGACAGCACGGCAAACGCGATCTGCCCACCCGCGCAATTCGTGATGACACCGATCGGTGTCGTTCAGAACGCGCGCTCCACCGCCGAGGACGACGGTTGGGATCTGGTCAACACGCGGATCGTGCTGGACCTGGCCAACGTCGGCGCAACGGCCACGGCCGGGCTGGCCGACTTCTCCCACGTGGAGGTCGTGTTCGTCTTCGACCGCGTCGACGAGTCCGACGTCCACCGCGGTGCGCGTCATCCCCGCGGCAACCTGGCGTGGCCGGCGGTCGGCATCCTCGCCCAGCGCGGCAAGGACCGCCCCAACCGCATCGGCGTGACCGTGTGCGAGCTGATGGCTGTCCGGCCGGGCGGCGTGCTCGAAGTCCGCGGCCTGGACGCGATCGACGGCACGCCGGTGCTGGACATCAAGCCGTTCATGACCGAGTTCGGGCCACGCGGCGAGATCCGCCAACCGGCGTGGTCGCACGAACTGATGACCGAGTACTGGGTGCGCGGCGCCGATCGGGTCGCGGCGCCCGACTTCGACGCGTGGCTTGGCGAGATCCGCCGCTCCCCCAGCGACCATGGCACGCTGGCGATGGTCGTGCGCCGCCCGGCGGTCGGCGAGCGCGAGGTGCTTGGCAGCGGCGAACTGGACCTGGTCGTCGGCCTGGTCGGCGACAACTGGTCCACCCGCGGCAGCCCGGCTCGAGCCGACGGCAGCTCCGACCCCGACGCACAGCTGAATCTGATGAACAGCCGCTGCGCCGAACTGGTCGCCGGCGGCACCGAGCGCATGCCACTGGCCGGTGACCAGTTGTTCGTCGATCTCGACCTGACCTACCAGAACGTGCCGCCGGGTACCCGGCTGGCGATCGGCGAGGCGGTGATCGAGATCACCCCGAAGCCGCACACCGGATGCGCTCACTTCACCCGACGCTTCGGGCTGGCGACGCATCGCTGGATCAACGGCCCGTTCGGCCGGTCGATCAACCTGCGCGGCGTGTGCGCCAAGGTCGTCGTGCCCGGCACGGTTCGGCCTGGCGACGTCGTGCGCAAGCTCTCCGTGTGACGTGCCGTTGGCTGCGCGCAGTGGCTGGCGCGTCGGCTGCGCGCTGGCGTCGTCAGCCGACGATCTCGGAGACCTGCAACGTGGGCGTGATGTTGGTGTAGTTGGCGACGTCGGCCATCACCCCGGCCGTGCCCGGCGAGCCCATGGCCGCGTTGAACGCGTCCATCGACTGGAACGTGAAGTGCACCGCGGCGACCCACGGACCGTTCACGCCGCGGTCGATCTCGGCGCTGATCGGGGCCCACGCGGCAACGGCGAGCGGGACGTGAGTTTCGGCGTAGTAGTCGTGATCGAAGGTCGAGCCTTCGCCCGACGGGTACCCCACAGTGACTCGGATCATCGCCGCACCCTAACGGCGCGCCCGGCAGGCGGATAACCCGGCGGGGATGACGGGCCCGGGCGGTTATGCTGAGGGCCTCGTCGACCACGGGGCTGACAGGTTTCGACATCAGTTTCCTTGGACGAACGTGCGACCCGAGTTGCTCAGACTCGCTAAACGGGGCAACAACAAGAATTGCCAACGAGCAGTTCGCTCTCGCCGCCTGATCCTCAGGTGAGATGAGAGACATCGTGACCAGCAATGGCGCACGGGGCCGATCCACCGCAGCCCGGCAACAGA